>CAXNCU010000026.1:0-13470 GCA_964200985.1 Candidatus Planktophila sp. | reverse complement strand
GATGAAATCCCACGACTGGGTCAATCCCGTCGTACGGCATTGCTGAAGCGCTTTGGCTCAGTCGCTGCAATTCGCAAGGCGACTCGAGAAGAGATTGCTGCTACACCAGGTATTGGTTCAAAGATTGCAGAGTTAATTAGTACGCACCTTGAAACAATGGGAAGTGAAAAGATAAATGTTCAAACCGGTGAAATCACGCGTGATTAGTAGGTTCTTGACAGGTATAAGAGGATAAGACCATGAGTAGTAGCGAGATATTGATTTTAACGGGCATGTCTGGTGCTGGCCGTTCTACAGCAGCCCATGCCCTGGAGGATTTGGGTTGGTATGTGGTTGATAACTTGCCGCCCTCGCTTTTGCCACAGTTAGTTAGAAAAGGCACAGGACCAGAAGGTAAAGAGTATGCAGTTGTCGTGGATGTACGTGGGGGACATTTTTTTGATGAACTCGTGGCAGCCCTTGATGAGTTGAAGAAGAGTGGGTCTGCATATCGCTTAGTTTTTCTCGATGCTACAGATCAAATGCTTGTTCAGCGTTTTGAATCCACTCGTCGACCTCATCCATTGCAGGGCACGGATCGCATAGTTGATGGAATCGCCCGTGAACGCGAAAAGTTAGATGAGGTTCGTTCGCAGTGCGACATTGCTATCGATACGACAAATCTAAATGTGCACCAATTGGAAAAAAGAATTGGAGAGATTTTTGGAGGCGGAAAAGTTCAAGGTATCCGCATTAATGTTTTATCCTTTGGTTATAAATATGGAATCCCGGTTGACTCTGATTTAGTTCTAGATTGCCGTTTTATTCCAAACCCGCATTGGATTCCCGAGCTTCGACCACTAACAGGATTAACGCAACAAGTGAGTGATAAAGTCTTGAGCAACGGCGGAGTTAAGGAATTCGTTAAATCTTATGTAGATTTAGTTGCATCGATGGTACCTGGATACATGCACGAGGGTAAAAAATACTTAACCATCGCCGTAGGTTGCACAGGTGGACGACACCGAAGTGTTGCAGTAACTCAAGAGATAGCTAAACAACTCAACGCAATTGACAATGGAATATCGGCTTACCCAACGCACCGTGATGTGGGGCGCGAATAGCTGTGAATAAGGTTGTAGCTTTAGGTGGCGGTCACGGACTAGCTGCAACATTGTCATCGCTGCGCGAAATCACCTCTGAAATCACAGCCATTGTTACCGTGGCCGATAATGGAGGATCAAGCGGTCGATTGCGAGAAGAGTTTTCGATCTTTCCACCTGGAGATTTGCGCATGGCATTGGCCGCCCTTTGCGCAGATGATGAGTGGGGTCGAACATGGGCCGACATCATGCAGCATCGTTTTGTTAGCGATGGCCCGCTTGATGGACATGCAATGGGAAACTTATTGTTGGCATCACTGTGGAGCGAGGATGAGGATCCGATTATTGGTCTCGATCGCGTTGGATCATTGTTAAAAGTTATAGGGCGAGTACTGCCAATGGCAGCTGTCCCATTAGATATTGAGGGAACTTTCAATACATCCACGGGGCGCATTGTTGTGCGTGGACAAAAAGAGGTTGCAACAGCAAAGGGTCGAATAGAGTCCTTACGGGTAATTCCGCAAAATCCACCGGCACGCATGGAGGCTTTAACGGCAATTCGTGTTGCCGATTGGATCACTATGGGCCCTGGCTCATGGTTTTCAAGTGTGATGCCACATTTATTAGTTCCGATGCAGCTAGATGCACTCTCGAGAACTAAGGCAAAGAAGATTTTGATTCTAAATCTCGATGCTCATTCCAATAGCTCTGGCGAAGAGTTTGCAGGCTCTACGCCCGAGGAGCACCTAGAACTCTTTGCCGAATACGCCCCCGATCTTTCGATTGACTACTTTTTGGTCGATAGATCAGTTGTCCGAAATGAGAAGACATTGGCACAAATGGCTCGAAAACTGGGAGGTCAGGTAGTTGCCGTTGATATTCGCAAAGCGCCAGGCAGCATTCATCACGATGTCACACAATTAGCCCTTCATTTGGGCCACATTATGCGTCAAAGTTTGGTTGGATAAGCCCATGGCAATGACAGCATCGGTTAAAGACGAACTCAGTCGAATCTCAATTACTAAGCCGTGTTGCCGCAAGGCTGAGGTCTCATCTCTGCTTCGATTTGCAGGAGGCCTACATATCGCTGCAGGTAAAATTTTGATTGAAGTAGAGCTCGATACTTCTCAGAGTGCACGGCGTTTGAGAAAAGATATAGCTGATATTTACGGTCATGACTCTGATTTAGCGGTTCTATCATCGAGCGGTCTACGTAAAGGTTCGCGCTATGTTGTCCGAGTTATTGAAGCCGGTGATTCACTTGCCCGTCAAACAGGACTCGTAGATTCACATGGCCGTCCTGTTCGTGGGCTACCCCCTCAAGTTGTATCAGCGGCAATCTGTGACTCCGAAGCGGCATGGCGTGGTGCATTTATCGCACATGGCTCATTAACTGAACCCGGGCGTTCATCATCATTGGAGATTACGTGCCCTGGACCAGAGGCGGCACTCGCACTCGTTGGCGCCGCCCGACGTATGGGAATTGTGGCTAAAGCGCGTGAAGTCCGTGGTGTTGATCGCGTAGTGATTAGAGATGGCGATGCAATCGGTGTATTACTGACACGCCTTGGCGCCCATGAATCCGTCCTGGCATGGGAGGAGCGCCGCATGCGTCGCGAAGTTCGCGCAACGGCCAATCGACTTGCAAACTTTGATGATGCAAATCTTCGACGCTCTGCACGAGCAGCTGTTGCTGCATCTGCCCGCGTTGCACGAGCGATGGAGATACTCGGGGCCACAATCCCGGATCATTTAAAAGAGGCGGGGGAGTTACGCATCAACCATGGGCAGGCATCCCTGGAAGAGCTGGGTTCGTTAGCTGTGCCACCTATGACAAAAGATGCAATTGCCGGTCGAATCCGTAGATTGCTTGCAATGGCCGATAAACGCGCCAGTGAACTCGGAATTCCAGATACCGAAAGTGGATTATCTCCTGATTTGTTGAATTAAACACTCCTGGTAAGCAAGAGTGAGCTCTAAGGCCACTGGTAGGGTTACTCCCAAGACCCCAACGTTGTGGCAGCTATTTAAACCACCATCCGTTGGGCTTTTTTTAATTGATAGCCCCCACTGAGTAGCAAGGACGCATATCATGATAAATGTCGGAATCAATGGCTTCGGTCGCATCGGTCGCAACTTCTTTCGCGCAAGCCTGACCAACCCAGAAATCAATATTGTGGGAATCAACGATCTCACACCAAATAAAACCTTGGCACACCTTCTGAAATACGATTCAATCTTGGGTCGCCTAGGTCTTGAGGTTACTTTCACCGATGATTCAATCACAGTCGATGGAAAGACAATCAAAGTATTCTCTGAGCGCGATCCAGCTAACTTGCCGTGGGGCTCGATTAATGTCGATGTCGTCATTGAATCAACTGGTCACTTCACAAAGGCGGCCGATGCTGGAAAACACATCGCAGCCGGTGCTAAGAAAGTGATTATCTCTGCGCCAGCCAGTGATGAGGACATCACCATTGTTATGGGCGTTAACCATGAAAAATATGATCCAGCTAACCACCACATCATTTCAAATGCATCATGTACGACAAACTGCCTGGCTCCAATGGCTAAAGTTCTCAATGATAACTGGGGAATCGTTAAGGGCTTAATGACAACGATTCATGCCTACACAAATGATCAGGTGATTTTGGATTTCCCACACCAAGATTTGCGTCGCGCACGTGCAGCAGCTACTAACATGATTCCAACCTCAACGGGTGCGGCTAAAGCCATCGCCCTAGTTTTGCCAGAGCTCAAAGGCAAGCTCGATGGATATGCCATGCGCGTGCCGATCCCTACAGGTTCGGCAACAGATTTAACTGTTGAGCTTGCGAAAGAGGCGACAGCTGCAGAGATAAATGCGGCGATGAAGGCCGCTGCAGAGGGTTCACTCAAGGGATATCTGACATACACCGAAGATCCAATCGTCTCATCAGATATCGTCACAGATCCATCCTCATGTATATTCGATTCAGGTCTAACAAAGGTAATTGGCAATCAGGTAAAAATTGTCGGTTGGTATGACAACGAGTGGGGTTACTCGAACCGTCTCGTCGACTTGATCAGTTATGTAGGCAAGACGCTTTAATGCCAAGACTTGAAGATTTTGATGTAGCTGGAAAGCGAGTATTTCTTCGTTGTGATCTAAATGTGCCATTGAAAGATGGCACGATTAAAGATGACGGTCGAATCAGAGCCTCGCTTCCAACTATTCAACTTTTGTTAAAAAATGGGGCGTCGATAGTTATCGCCGCTCACTTAGGTCGCCCCAAGGGAGTTGCTACCCCAGAGTTTTCACTTGCACCAGTGGCTAAGCGCCTCGGCGAATTACTCGGACAAGAGATTATCTTCAACGGAGAACTCACGGGGGAGTCAATTGCAAAAGCCGCAAAGGCTCTCATTCCGGGGCAGATTCTTTTGCTAGAAAATATTCGCTTTTCCGCCGCAGAAACAAGTAAGGATGAGGCCGAGCGTTTAGTTTTTGCCAAACAATTAGCTGACTTGGCAGATGTATATGTTGGAGATGGTTTCGGGGCAGTACATCGTAAGCATGCATCTGTATTTGATTTACCTAAATTAATGCCGCATTCAGCCGGTCTCCTAGTTGCCGCGGAAGTGGAAGTACTAAAAAAACTAACACAAAGTCCAGCCCGTCCCTTTGGTGTTGTACTAGGCGGCGCAAAAGTATCGGACAAGCTGGCAGTAATTGAAAATCTTCTCGGCAAAGTCGATGTCTTGGCTATAGGCGGCGGAATGGTATTTACTTTTCTTGCAGCTCAAGGCAAAGAGATTGGTACCTCTTTAGTTGAAGTAGAGATGATCGATACGGTGAAAGGATTAATTCAAAGTGCGCAGAGTAAGAGTGTAAAACTTGTTTTGCCCACAGATATCGTCGTGGCGCCGCGCTTTAGCGCCGATGCTGAGCCAACTCTAGTTTCTGTCGATGCGATTCCAGCTGATCAAATGGGGCTCGATATCGGGCCTGTTTCAGCGGCCGCCTTTGCAACTGAGATTGAAAAATGCGCAACAGTATTTTGGAATGGACCAATGGGCGTCTTTGAATTCCCTAACTTCGCCGCCGGAACGTTAGTCGTGGCGGCGGCGTTAACGAAAGTTTCCGGTATCTCGGTTGTGGGCGGTGGCGACTCTGCAGCAGCTGTGAGAGCTCTCGGTTTTGCTGACTCTGATTTTGGTTATATTTCAACTGGTGGTGGAGCATCACTTGAGTACTTAGAGGGCAAGGAACTTCCTGGCCTAGTGGCATTAGGAATATAAGGGGTATGGCAATGCGTAAACCGTTAATGGCTGGCAACTGGAAGATGAACTTAAATCACCTTGAGGCGATCGCCGTTGCACAGAAACTGGTTTACTCACTCGATGATAAAGATTTCGATGCAGTAGATGTTGCAATAATTCCCCCCTTTACCGATATCAGATCTATCCAAACTCTCATTGATGGAGATCGCCTACGTTTAACTTATGGAGCACAGGATCTCTCACCCGAGGCAAGCGGAGCATTCACCGGAGATATATCTGGTTCAATGCTGCACAAACTTGGCTGCACATATGTCTTAGTTGGACACTCAGAACGCCGCGCAATTCACGGAGAAAGCGATGCCTTAGTCAACCGTAAGATTAAAGCTGCCCTTGCCCACGAGATGATTCCAATTTTCTGTGTAGGCGAGGAGTTATCAGTGCGTGAATCAGGTGCGCACGTCAGCCATGTGATTCGACAGATTCGCGCAGGGCTAGAGGGATTGACCAAGCCTGAACTCAAGAAAATAGTTATTGCCTATGAACCTGTCTGGGCGATTGGAACTGGCAAAGTTGCAACACCTGAAGATGCCCAAGAGGTGTGCGCCGCCATACGCGAAGAGGTTGAAAACATTGGCTCACCTGAAATCGCGGCCGCTATGCGCATCCTTTATGGTGGCTCTGTGAAGTCATCAAATGTGGCCGAGATTATGGCCAAGTCCGATGTAGATGGAGCCCTTATCGGCGGCGCGAGCCTAGATCCTGAAGAGTTAGCCAAGATTGTGAAGTTTTACGCGCAAGGCTAAGTAATAGCTCTGGCCTATTTAAAGGTATCCTTACCCTCTACGAAACAAGGAGTTTACGAACCGTGAAACTAGCTCTCTCTATCTTGCTCGTCATAACAAGCGTTGTGATGATTCTTCTCGTCCTATTACACAAGGGCAAGGGAAGCGGACTCTCCGATCTATTCGGTGGCGGCGTCTCATCTAACTACGGCGGATCATCTGTTGTAGAGCGCAACCTCGATCGCATCACAATCGTCGTGGGTGGTCTGTGGTTTGCCTTTGTTGTCGCACTCAGTCTTGTTCTTAAGTAATTTCTAATCTCATTTAATTCTTTTTAGGGAGTAATACATGGCAAGTGCAATTCGCGGTAGCCGAGTCGGCGCCGGACCAATGGGCGAGGCAGAGCGCGGCGACTCTATCGCTCGTGCCTATGTCTCTTACTTTTGTGCCAACGGTCATGAAGTTCGTCCATCATTTGCCGTTGAAGAAACCGTAGTAATTCCAGCTGAATGGGACTGCCCTAAGTGCGGTTACCCAGCAGGTCGCGATCGCAATAATCCACCTAACCCAGTTAAGAACGAGCCATACAAGACTCACCTTGCCTACGTAAAAGAGCGTCGCACCGATGCTGAGGGCGAACGTCTACTTGAAGAGGCGCTACGTAAGTTGCGCGGTGATGATTAAAGAGTTTTTAGCGCGTTAAGAAGTTCGTCAATACCCACGCTTCGGTTGGTTAAGTTCAATCGCAGAAGTGGGTATTTTCTTTTCTCAAGGGCTGCGGCATCACCGAGGGCTTGAGCCATGATCAGAGTTTTAAATCCAAAGCTCTGCCCTGGGATTTGAAAATCTTGAACCGCATAACCTGTAATTTGAAGGAAAGCGCCGTTTTGCTGTCCACCTTTATGAAACTGTCCAGTGGAGTGCAGAAATCGCGGTCCCCAACCGAAGGTAACGGGCCGATGAGATTTTTCAGAGAGTAATGCGCGAAATTCCACAATCTTTGCATCAGATTTGCGATCTAGATATGCCATGACGGCCACGTAGCCATCCTTCGGGATTTCGTTAATGAAGTTTTTAATCGCCGAGAGCAATGAATCTCCAGTACCAAAAATCTCTATCGGACCATCGGTCCTATCAGGAGTAAGCGTCGGTTGAACACCGGCCCAGGTCTTCAACAGGATAGAAGTAGCCTCTTTTGCCTCGGTCACATTGGGTTGATTGAATGGATCTATTCCAAGAGCAACTCCAACAAGGGCTGTGACCCACTCCCAAATAATAAACTGCGATGCTAGATCACTCTCAATAACTAATTCTGCATCACCGGCGTAGGCAATGGAAAAAACATTTCCAGTTGTGCCATTTTCAACAACGATTGGTAGACGACCAACTTGATTTTTACCAGTTGATTCAGCGACTAACTGTTCTACCCAATCGCTCAAACCTGGCATTCCTGAATCGCCATCGCAGAAAGTGATGTATTGACCTGCTTTAAAGGCAATCGCATATGCCATGTCAACAACAATTGTTGGATCCTTTAAAAAAGCGGCCTTAGTGTCACTTGCGTTATCGAGTAAGACGGAGACATCAACACCGATGAGCGCGCTCGGCACTAAACCAAAGGCACTCAAGACGCTAAATCGACCGCCAACATGAGGGTCGGCATTAATAACGCCATAGCCATCGGCTCTGGCAGCGATATCTAATGGAGAGCCAGGATCGGTAACGATAACAATGTGATCCTGAGGTGCAAGGCGGGCATCGGTAAATAGTTTTTCAAAGAAAGCTCGTTGTGAAGCCGTTTCAATCGTGGCCCCAGATTTAGAGCTGACAACGACCAACATTTTTGATGCATCAGCGTTTGCAATATGTGCAATGTAATTAGGATCAGTGGAATCTAGGATAAAGAGTTCGCGGTTGTAGGTGCGCGCAATCACTTCTGGCCCGAGAGAGGAGCCGCCCATGCCACATAAAACTATCTGTGATTTATCGCGATGCTTGGCCGAGAGGGCATCTAATGCAGGAAGTAATTCACGTGAGGCTTCAGGTAAGTCGATCCAATTTAGGCGAACAGCAGCCTCAGTTGCCGCCTCGGCGCCCCACAACGATGGATCCTTTTTGGCTAAGCGTTCATGGGCGGCAAGTAGGTTGAGATATCGAGTATCTCTTCTATCGATTGCAGAGATTGAATTGCCACTTAGTTTGGTCATCGTTTCTGAGCGACCTCTACATTAGCTAGTAAATCTCCCCAGGCTTGTGCAAACTTCTTAACTCCATCGATTTCCAACTCGGTGGTTACGGCATTGAGTGAAATGTTTAGGGCAGAGAGTGATTTGAATACATCAACGGCCGCTGCATAATTTTGAGTAATAGTGTCACCGCGAACTACACCGTGATCAATCACGGCATCCAGTGTGCCCTGAGGCATTGTGTTGACGGTGTGCGGTGCAATTAATTCAACGACATAGCGAGTGTCATCATAGGCAGGGTCCTTTACTCCGGTGGAAGCCCAGAGTGGACGCTGCTTGTGTGCTCCGCGCTCAACTTGAGCCAGCCAGCGGGCAGATGCAAATTTCTCTTCAAATAGTTGGTATGCAAGGTGGGCATTGGCGATAGCTGCCTTGCCAAGAAGTTCAAGGGCTGCAGGACTGCCATCGCTCTTAAGCAGCGCGTCAACGGCGGAATCAATACGACTGACAAAGAATGATGCCACTGAATGAACATGAGAGGGATTGGTCGCCGCTTCTATGCCAGCGATGTAAGCATCAATCACTGCGCCGTAACGTTTAACGGAAAAGATGAGTGTGACATTTACCGAAATTCCTTCGGCGATAAGAGCGGTAATTGCAGGAAGGCCTTCGAGCGTTGCCGGAACTTTTATCATCAGGTTGGGGCGATCGATAATGCTCCACAACTCTTTGCCTGCTGCAATCGTTGCGGCGGTATCGCTAGCCAATCGTGGATCAACTTCAATGCTCACGCGGCCATCAACACCCTTACTTGAGGAGTAAATATCGCGAAAGAGGTCGCAGGCATTTCTCACATCATCGGTTGTCAATTTCTTTACACAATCATCTACGCTGACGTTTTTTAAAAGCGCTATGTCACTGGCATATTCTTCGGCCCCTGCAATAGCTGCAGCAAAGATACTTGGATTAGTTGTTACTCCTACGACTCCAGAACGGGCAATGCGAGAGGGGAGTGAGTGGGGATCGGTTCCAGTTATTTTCGCACGTGATAGATCATCTAGCCAGATAGATGTTCCGCCCTTTGCTACCTCTTCAACGCTCATTTCAGCGCAGCTTTTACACGGCTAACAACGTTATCAACGCTAAAACCAAATTCATTGAATAGGCGCTTAGCATCGGCAGAGGCGCCGTAGTGCTCGAGTGAGATTGATATGCCGGAGTCTCCAATTAATTCGCGCCAGCCTTGAGCGATTCCAACTTCGATGCTCACCTTCAACTTAATTGATGCAGGAAGGACCGATTGCTTGTAAGCATTATCTTGTTCGGCGAACCATTCAAGACACGGAGCGCTCACAACTCGAACATTGATTGACTCCGCCGCTAGCGCGCTTTGCACATCTAAGGCCAGAGAAACTTCAGATCCAGTTGCAATCAAAATCGCTACCGGGTTATCGCAATCTTTAAGTATGTAGGCACCCCGCGCTGTACCAGCAGCGGGTGAACAAACCGTGCGATCAAAAACAGGGAGATTTTGACGGGAGAGAAGGATTCCAGCTGCACGGTTTCGAATAATAATCTGCTTCCACGCCTCAGCCACTTCATTGGCATCGCCAGGTCTAATGACATCTAAGCCGGGTATTGCTCGAAGAGCGGCAAAGTGTTCGATCGGCTGGTGTGTTGGACCATCTTCACCGACGCCGATTGAGTCATGCGTCCAGACGAAGGTGGATGCGATATTCATGAGTGCTGCTAATCGAACAGCTGGTCGCATGTAGTCACTAAAGACTGCAAAAGTTCCACCAAAGGATCGAGTCAGACCATGTAAGGCGATTCCGTTAAGGATTGATCCCATTGCATGCTCGCGGATTCCAAAGTGAATTATTCGCCCATAGGGATGAGCACCTTTGATGGCACTCGTAAGTGGGAGAAATGATCCGCCGCCTTCAATACTTGTGTTATTTGATCCAGCTAAATCGGCCGAACCTCCCCAAACTTCAGGAAGTGCCTTCGCAATTGCATTAATAACATCTCCAGATGCTGCACGCGTGGCAATATCTTTTCCTGGCGCGAAAACGGGAAACTCGCAATCCCAATTAGCAGGAAGTGCGCGAGTGCGAAGTCGCTGAAGGAGTGCAGCCTCATTCGCATTGGAAGCCGACCACTTGGCAAACTCTAAATCCCATGCAGTGCGAACTGCGGTGCCACGAGTTCTGACTTGACGCACGTGAGTTAGAACTTCATCTGGCATAGCAAATTTTTCTTCTGGGTTTAAACCTAAAAGAGTTTTGGTTGCAGCGATCTCTTCATCACCGAGGGCCGAACCATGTGACTTACCCGTACCGCGAAGATTTGGTGCGGGCCATGCAATTACAGTTTTTAAGCGGATAAGTGTGGGCTTGGTCGTTTCGGCCTTTGCGGCAAGCATCGCTGAATCTAAGGCCACTATGTCGACGTTGCCATCGGCGGCCGCAGCTACATCAATAACATGCCAGCCGTATGCCCGGTAGCGCATTGAGACATCTTCTGTGAAGGCGTTGTGTGTATCGCCTTCAATCGAAATTCGATTGTCGTCGTAGATAACATTGAGATTTCCGAGCTCCTGAGTTCCGGCAAGGGATGAGGCTTCGGCACTTACACCCTCTTGTAGATCACCATCGGAACAGATGACCCAGATGTTGTGATCGAAGATTGATTTGTCGGCATCTGGATCCAATAATCCACGTTCATATCGGGCCGCCATTGCCATACCGACTGCTGTAGCTACTCCTTGACCAAGAGGACCTGTTGTCATTTCAACTCCGGCAGTGTGTCCATACTCTGGATGTCCTGGTGTGAGTGAACCCCACGTTCTAAAACTTTGGAGATCCTCCATTTCAAGTCCATAACCACTGTAGAAAAGTTGGGTGTACAAGGTAAGTGATGAGTGCCCACACGAGAGAATAAAGCGATCGCGCCCAAGCCATTGTGGATCGGATGGGTCATGAATTAAATGTCGTTGAAATAGTAGGTAGGCAACTGGCGCCAGTGACATTGCAGTACCTGGGTGGCCATTGCCAACTTTTTGAACAGCATCGGCAGCTAACGCCCGAGCATATGCAATGGCACGATCATCGAGTTCGGTCCAACCGACAACTGAGTTCATTTACTTATTTCCATTTCTTCTCGTTGTACCGATAGCCAGATTTTCCATGCACCAATCCATACCAGAGTAGATCCCACCAAATGAGCGCCAACTAGCAGTTCTGGAACACCTTGAATATATTGAATCCATCCGATTGCACCCTGCGCAATCGTTAATAACGCAAAGATTGCTAGAAGTTTCCTAGTTTGCTCACTTGTCTGCTTTGCCAAAAAGAAAGCGAGAGTGAGTGCGATCAAAAGTGCAACTGAAAAACCATGCAATAGGGTGGCGCTTTGAATTCGAATGTGTAATCGCGGTGCATCAACATCGCCGGCATGTGGACCAGCACCGGTAACAATAGTTCCTAGGATTACTACGAGTGCAGAGAGAGATACGTGTAGACGTGAAAAAACATTGGGTTGTAAAGGCGAAATCTTCTTGACTGCTGGCCTATGGCGCCGGGTGTATAAAGATGTTGCAGCTGCAATTAAAATCGTTGACAACAGATAATGGCTAGCAACTGAAATTGGATTTAAGTTAGTAAGGACGGTGATTCCACCTAAAACTCCCTGTCCAAAGATTCCAAGAAACTGTCCGATGGCCAAGATGCGCAGATCTTTTCTTCCACTTCGAAGTACTGCGATGAGGGTTACTAGGGCCGCTAAAACGAGAACAAAGGTTAATAATCGATTTCCAAACTCAATCCACGAGTGAAGTTGGCCCTCGGCCTGACCGGCAACGGGAGTGTAAGAGCCAGGAGTGCATTCGGGCCATGTCGGACAGCCAAGGCCCGAGCCAGTCAATCGCACCGCACCACCAGTAACGACGAGGGCCGCCTGAAGGAAGAGGAGGATGGCAGTTGCCGGAGAGAGAATCCGTTTAGCTAAAATGCGGGATTTACTCATAGTCGTACCCTATTGCCCAGCGTGGCCCGGGGCTTGAAGTGGCCAATTGTGTCGAATTACGACACAATACTGTTGTGAAAATCGACGGGGGCCAAAAGCCTATAAAGAGTGAGGATCGGCGCACCCGCGACCTCGTCGCACGTTCAATTCTTGAAAACGGTCCATCGAGTGCCGCCACCCTTGCCACCCGTTTAGGCCTAACACCGGCAGGCATCCGCAGACATTTAGATTTGCTTGTCGCAGATGGAGTTCTGGAAGCCCGTGAGCCGCATGCGGCATTGACTAGGGGCAGAGGCCGTCCATCAAAAGTCTTTCTGATGTCGGACTCAGGGCGCCAGAAATTCGAACACTCATACGATGACTTAGCAGTTTCAGCCCTTAAATTTATGTCGGCTCAGTTGGGTGATCATCTGGTAAATGCTTTTGCAAATAATCGCGCTGAAGATATCGAACGCCAAGCCGCGATTGCGATCTCAAAGAAAGCTAAGAAAAGCGTTGCCCTTGCCGAGTTTTTAACGCAACAAGGTTATGCCGCCAGTCTTGAATCTCGCCCACTCGGTGAGGAGTTATGCCAGCATCATTGCCCGATAGCACACGTCGCATCTGAGTTTCCACAATTATGTGAGGCTGAGACTGAAGCACTTTCACGTTTACTTGGTACACACGTTCAACGCCTTGCAACAATTGCACATGGCGATGGCGTTTGTACAACTTTTATTCCAACACCACAAACTAACTCCAACAATGGAAAGGTACGTGCATGACAATCGCACATCCAGAACTCGAAGGCCTCGGAAACTACGAATACGGCTGGTCGGATAAGAGTGAAGTCGGTACTAATGCACGCCGCGGAATTAACGAAGATGTTGTTCGTGACATCTCAGAAAAGAAGTCCGAGCCACAGTGGATGCTAGATATGCGCTTAAAGGGTCTCGCTCTTTTTGAAAAGAAACCTATGCCTACATGGGGTTCAGATTTGTCAGGTATTTTCTTTGACACAATCAAGTACTTCGTTCGCTCGACTGAAAAGCAGGCTGCGACTTGGGATGATCTTCCAGAGGAGATTAAAAATACATACGATCGTCTTGGTATACCAGAGGCAGAGAAGCAGCGTTTAGTCTCTGGTGTTGCCGC
>CAXNCU010000025.1:0-13716 GCA_964200985.1 Candidatus Planktophila sp. | reverse complement strand
TGGGCTTAACTTTTGGCGCAACAGATGGAACATCATCGCTGCTAAAGACAAATGACCAGCCCTCAACAGCGCCATCGGCGATATCAACGGTCGGCCCAGTCATAGCTGCCGTCCATACACTCTTTCCCGGAGCGGCTTGAAAATATCCCCAATAGCGCCAGCCTTTTGTAGCGGCGTTCGAGGATGGAATAACTAAAGTAGAAGTAATCAGTATTAGAAGGGTGATAAATAAAGCTTTGAATTTCATAAAATGTGAAGCCTCTCGAAATTAAAGGGTCTCACAGGGGTAGCTCTGTCTAAAAGCGCCAACAACGCACCAGTATCTAGGACCACACCCCGCAAACCTCGGCGGGTGTTTGTCTCGTACGTTTCTTCACTAGGTAATCCGACTTCGCGCCATCAAGTGGCGCATTACGGTTGCGGGTCAGCGTCGGATTTTCACCGAACTTCCCCTAATGAGAAAACTATTAAGTTGTGTGCGAAGGCAACCACATCTACTAGGGGTTGGCAACTGGGCTCGCAGGTTCTATCGTTACTTCATGGAATATCGTCGCCTTGGCAGCACCGGAATGTATGTCTCAGAGATCGCCTACGGAAACTGGATTACCCACGGCTCGCAGGTTGAGGCGGAAGCGGCGATAAAATGCGTTAAGGCAGCACTCGATGTTGGCATCACAACCTTTGACACTGCAGATGTATATGCGGGAACGCGTGCCGAGGTCGTATTAGGCAAGGCACTCAAGGGTGTGCGCCGCGAGTCCTATGAGCTCTTTACTAAGGTCTATTGGCCAACAGGCCCTGGAAAAAATGATCGCGGTTTATCGCGCAAACATATTATTGAATCCTGTAACGCTTCATTGAAGCGTTTAAAGACCGACCATATTGATCTATATCAAATGCACCGTTTTGATTTTGAAACACCTCTTGAAGAATCACTTAACGCCTTTGATGATTTAATCCGCGCTGGAAAAGTTCATTACATTGGTTTTTCTGAATGGACTGCGCCACAGATTTCATCGGCTCTAGAGATTCAAGATGCCCTCGGCTATAACCGCTTTGTCTCAAGCCAGCCACAGTATTCAGCGCTTTGGCGTGTGATTGAGGCCGAGGTAGTTCCACTCTCAGTTAAAGAGGGGATTGGACAGATCGTTTGGTCGCCTATGGCACAAGGCGTTCTCTCTGGAAAATATTTGCCTGGCAAGAAAGTTCCGGCAGGTTCACGCGCAACAGATAAGAAGAGTGGCGCTGGGATGATCTCTGGTTGGTTACGCGAAGAGGTTTTGACTGCAGTTCAAAACCTTAATCCGATTGCTAAAGAGGCGGGATTAACAATGTCGCAACTTGCAATCGCATGGGTTCTACAAAATCCAAATGTTTCATCGGCAATCATGGGCGCTACAAAACCATCTCAGGTTAAGGAAAATGTTAAAGCTGCCGGCATCAAACTCGATGCCTCAACAATGAAGGCGATCGATAAAGCACTTGGGAAACTACCCGAGACAGATCCAGCCAAAAACATCAGCCCGAATCCGAGAGCTTAAAGAAGCTTATCGCCCACTTTATTTGCAGGATGCGGGGCACGTAAGCGTCGCATCTGTGTTGAACGAAGCCAGGCATACATTCCCAGACCCTTTGTTGGAGAGTTTGGAAACTTTTCAGCAACGAGTTTACGAATTCTTCGACTTAAGAAGATTCCATCGATAACTGCAATGAGCAATACGCCATACATGATCGCGATAGCTGTAAATTGAACTGAGGCCTTAGGAATCATGGTCAAGAGAAGTACGACAAAGATAATTGGGAGGAAGTACTCACCAATTGATCGGCGCGAATCGACATAGCTACGGACAAAACGACGCTCTGGACCACGATCGCGGGCGGGCATTGCGCTCTCATCCCCACGTAAGTAGGCAGCGCGCGAGGCGACCCGGTCTTGACGCGCCACTAACTTGGCTGCACGTTTTTGATCCTTTGTGACCACCGGTGCAAGCGAAGAGGTAATGCGCTTGGCCTCAGATACTTTACGTTTTGGGGTGGGACGGCCTTTGCCAGTGGATTCTGTAGTCATAGAGAGAACTATATTAGGTTTCCCCCACGTTGGGTTCGCGGGGAGAAGGGGTGAGCGGGTAGGCTTGCGCTATCTAGTTCAAGGAGAGCGATACATGACAACTGAGACACCTACTGATTCATTAACACAGTCGATTCGTTTGACCGATGTCGCCGCCGTTAAGGTAGCTGCGCTGCTGGCACAAGAGGGTCGCGATGATTTAATGCTGCGCGTTGCCGTTCAACCTGGTGGTTGCTCTGGGCTTCGCTACCAACTCTACTTTGATGAGCGCAACCAAGATGGAGATGTCATCCACGAGTTCGGTACCGTCAAAGTCATCATCGACAAGATGAGCGATCCATATTTGATGGGTGCATCAATCGACTTCGTAGATACGATTGAGAAGCAGGGCTTTACTATTGATAATCCAAATGCAGGCGGCTCTTGTGCCTGCGGCGATTCATTTAACTAGTTTTTCCCAATAACACTCTAGTATCGCCACATGAAAATTGGTGTAGCGGGCTCGGTCGGTCTTGATCATTTAATGACCTTTTCTGGAAAATTTACCGACTCACTCGTCGCCGGTTCTCTCGAAAAAGTATCTCTCTCTTTTCTTGTCGATAGCCTCGATGTGCGTCGTGGTGGATGTGCTGCAAACATCGCATTTGGAATGGGCGTCTTGGGTTTAAACCCAGTTCTTATCGCCGCCGTTGGAAAAGATTGGCCCGACTATGAAGCATGGCTCTCGCGACACGGTGTAGATACTTCACATGCACTTGTCTCAGAAACTCTTTATACCGCCCACTTCATGGTTACAACTGATGATGATTTAAATCAGATCGCATCGTTTTTTCCAGGTGCGATGAGCGAGGCTAGAAATATCGAACTTGGTCCCATTATGGATAAATCTGGGCGCTTCGACATGGTCGTAATTTCACCCGATGATCCAGAGGCGATGTTGCACCACTCAGATGTCTGCCGCCAGATGGGGATTGCATTTGCCGCCGATCCATCTCAGCAGATGGCCCGAATGAGCGGGGATGAGATCAAGCTTTTGATCGACGGGGCGGCATATCTATTCATGAATGAGTATGAGCTTGCCCTGGCCATGCAAAAAACCGGCTGGAGCGATGCCGAAATTCTTAGCCGCGTAAAAGTGCGCGTGGTAACCCTTGGATCCAAGGGCGCAAAGGTTGAGAGCGCTGGGCACGAGACGATTCAGGTGGGCTGCCCCAAAGAGAAATCTAAGACCGATCCGACAGGTGTCGGTGATTCATTTCGATCTGGCTTTATCGCCGGCCTTGCATGGGGCCTCAACCACGAGCGATGCGCCCAGTTGGGTTCATTAATAGCGACCTATGTCATCGAAACGATGGGAACCCAGGAGTATCGATTTACTGGCGATGAGTTTGTCGCGCGATTTGAGCAGGCCTATGGCAAGAGCGCTGCATCGGAAATTGCCGCACATATCAAGGCTTAACGTGTGCTCATAGCCACATAGGTGGGGCTAGTAGTCGATACGAAGTTTTCTTAGGTTGGCCTATATCCTTACCTCCATGTCGCGACAGAAAATCAAGGGCCTTCGCGCTCTGGCCCTGCTTATCTCGGCCCTGTTTTTAACGGGCTGCTCAAAGGTCTCTGAACTTGGATTCCCAGAAGGTGCATCAAGTGTTAATGATGAGTCCTTAAGTTTGTGGCAAGGAGCCTGGATTGCCGCAGGAGTCGTTGGCGTTGCAACGTTGATCTTAATTTTGTGGCCAGCGGTTTTCCACCGAGGCAAGAAAGATGGACCAGAGTTTCCAAAGCAGACTCAGTACAACGTCCCAATTGAAATTATTTATACGATCATCCCTTTCATCATCGTCGCGGTCATGTTTTATTACACGGCTAAAAAAGAAACTGCAATTACTGCAAAGAGCACATCGGCTATTCATGAAATCTCTGTCACGGGAATGCAATGGTCATGGCAGTTCGCCTATCCTGAGGCAGGCCCGAATGCTGTTGTAACTGGTACCCCTGCGCAGCCACCGACATTGGTAGTTCCACAAGGCGAGCGAGTTAGATACACAATTATCTCAAACGATGTTGTTCATGGATTCTGGATTCCGGCCTTCATGATTCAAATGCAAAATTTGCCAGGTGTAACTAATTACCTTGAATTCACCGCTAATAAGCTGGGCGAGTACCCGGGACGCTGTAATATTTTATGCGGCCGCGCTCACTCGCAGATGATTTTCACAGTAAAGGTCGTAACTCCAAGTGATTACGCGGCCTATCTTGAAACTCTAAAGGGGAGCCAAGCATGACAACATATGCACAAAGCCCAACCAACACAGAGTTAGCGGCAGCGCCTGCAACAAAGGGTAAAAACTTTGTTAAGTGGATAACCTCAACTGATCACAAGACAATCGGCTACCTCTACTTAATGACCTCCTTTGCCTGGTTCTTAATCGGCGGAGTTCTAGCCCTGGCCCTTCGTAGCGAATTAGCGCGCCCTGGCATGCAGTTTTTGAGCTATGAGCAGTACAACCAGATCTTTACAATGCATGGAACGATCATGCTTTTGATGTTTGCTACACCGCTCTTTGTTGGTTTTGCGAATGTGATTATGCCGCTGCAAATCGGCGCGGCCGACGTGGCCTTCCCACGTTTGAATATGTTGTCGTACTGGCTCTACTTATTCGGCGGATTAATGGCATTTGCAGGCTTCTTATCACCTGGCGGAGCGGCCTCATTTGGTTGGACCGTCTATGTTCCACTTTCCAATGCGACATATTCTCCGGGAATCGGCGCGGATTTGTGGCTTATTGGACTGGCGATCAGCGGTATTGGAACAATTCTCGGCGGCGTTAACTTCATTACAACAATATTTACAATGCGCGCACCCGGTATGACGATGTTTCGTATGTCAATCTTTTCTTGGAACGTTCTTCTAACATCGATTCTTGTACTGCTTGCATTCCCTCCACTTGCAGCAGCACTCCTCGGTCTTGAATCTGATCGAATCTATGGCACGCATTTATTTGATCCGGCAAATGGTGGAGCGATGCTCTTCCAGCACTTGTTCTGGTTCTTCGGCCACCCCGAGGTTTATATTTTGGCGCTTCCATTCTTTGGAATCGCTACAGAAATCTTGCCGGTCTTTAGTCGCAAACCAATCTTTGGTTATAAAGGTCTTATTGCAGCAACGATTGCAATCTCTGCCCTCTCTGTTTCGGTCTGGGCACACCACATGTTTGCAACGGGTCAGGTATTGCTGCCCTTCTTCTCCTTCATGACATTTCTTATTGGCGTACCGACAGGTGTTAAGTTCTTCAACTGGATCGGCACAATGTGGCGTGGCCACGTAACTTTTGAAACACCAATGCTCTGGGTAATGGGCTTTCTCGTAACATTCTTATTCGGTGGCCTTACTGGAATTATTCTTGCATCGCCTCCGCTGGACTTTGCAGTATCTGCTAGCTACTTCGTTGTTGCGCACTTCCATTACGTACTCTTTGGAACCGTTGTATTTGCGATGTTTGCCGGCTTCTATTTCTGGTGGCCAAAGATGACTGGCAAGATGCTCAATGAGCGCCTTGGCAAGATCCACTTCTGGACGACTTTCGTAGGCTTCCACTTAACTTTCCTTATTCAGCACTGGTTAGGTATTAAGGGCTTCCCACGACGTTACGCCGACTACCTTGCAACCGATGGATTCACCTTTATGAACACGGTATCAACCGTTGGCTCTTTCCTATTAGCGTTTTCGATGATTCCATTCATGATCAATATTTGGATCACTCGCAAATCACCATTGGTTGGTGTCGATGATCCTTGGGGCTATGGAGCATCCCTTGAATGGGCGACATCATGCCCACCACCACGCCATAACTTCTTAACGATGCCACGTATTTCAAGTGAGCGTCCAGCCTTTGATCTCCACTATCCGCACATTAAAACTGAAGGGCACTGAAGCCGATGAAAGTTAACTGGCAATTATTTACAGGGTTAGCAGTCTTCTATGTCATCATGACGGTAATTTATTGGTATTTAGGCGGAGAGCCTGTAGGAATTGGTGGAATGCTTCTAGCTGCATGCCTAGCGGGAATGGTTGGCTTCTACGTCTGGTTTACTCAAAAACGTATCGGAACCATTCTGCCTGAAGATAATGTAACTGGTGAAATTGCAGATGGTGCCGGCGAGCTTGGATTCTATAGTCCGCATTCATGGTGGCCGCTGCCTGTTGCCTTAAGTGCCTGCACGATGGGTCTTGGATTAATTATCGGTTGGTGGCTAACGCTCATTGGAGTCGGTGCAATCATGATTAGTGTTATCGGAATGGTAACCGAGTACGAGAAGCCAATTACTAACGCCTCTCACTAAGTAATTGAAAGTTGCCCGTTTAGCTCCATATCTTTTTGTTCTACTTTGGAGCACGGGTTTCATCGGCGCAAAATATGGTCTTCCATATGCCGGTCCATTCATATTTTTGGCGGTTCGTGTTCTCATTGCCGGGATCATTCTCTTCATCATCGCCCTCGCAATGAAGATGCCAGTGGCAATTGGCGCTAGCGCAATAGGCCGTTCGGCAGTAATCGGATTTTTTCTGCATGCCTGTTACTTAGGTGGTGTGTTTTATGCACTCTCAGTGGGCTTATCAGCTGGCGTCGCCGCCGTTGTCACCAGCTTGCAACCAGTCCTGGTCTCGGTCTTGGCCGTTAAGTTCCTAGGGGAAAAGCTTCGAAGGGTTCAAGTTCTTGGCCTATTAGTTGGCCTGAGTGGAGTTGTTCTTGTTTTAGGACCGAGCTTTACAGCGCGGATTCCACTATCGGGAATTGTAGGGATTACAGTCGGCCTGATTGGAAGCACTGGCGCTACATTGCTACAGAAAAAATTTGGTTCTGGTATTCCCTTGGTTTCTGGAACTGCCTATCAATATGTAGCAAGCGGTGCGGTTCTTGCAGCCTTCGCTTTTGCCACAGGGGAGACATCGATTCAATGGAGCGGCACATTTATTCTGGCTTTCATCTGGCTCATTCTCGTACTCTCAGTTGGCGCAGTACTTTTACTCTTGTGGTTACTTAATAATTCAAGTGCAGCATCTGTCTCATCGCTACTGTATTTAATCCCACCGGCAACTGCCATTGAGGCCTACTTTTTATTCGGTGAAAAAGTAAACACCCAAGGCCTCCTTGGAATAGGAATAACGGCCCTGGGCGTTTATCTAGTAGTTAGTTCGGCGAACTAGTGGTGCTCAATCTCTTTTAGTTCAGCGGCAGTGACTTTTGGAACGGCAACTGCGTGAGCCTTACTCATACGAACACGTAGCTTGTTCTTGAGCGTTCCTGGGCGCTTAACCCCACGAGCATCAACCATTTCGATTTCAAGTGCTGCTGGCTGTTCGTGAGATGTAAGTATCCAACGTTTTTCAGCAGAAATTGGCTCGTGAACTTCGACAAACTCACCACTTGGCATACGGACCAGACGACCAGTCTCTTTTCCATGTAGGACAAGATCGCGATCGGCCCGCTGAAGGGAGAGACACAAGCGCTTAGTAATGATGAATGCAAGTGGTGGAAGCACAAAGACTGAAATTCGTGAGAACCACATGATCTGGTTGATGGAAAGATCAAAGGCGACCGCCAAAATATCATTTCCACCATTGATGAGTGTAATCAGGACGAAAGTAATTGACATAACTCCGAGTGCAGTTCGGTTGGGAACGTTTCGTGGACGATCAAGAAGATGATGTTCGCGCTTATCTCCCGTAATCCAACTCTCAATGAATGGATAGAGCGCCATTCCAGTAAATAAAATTCCAGGAACGATGAGCGCTGGAATCAAAATGTTCCATGAAACCGTATGGCCAAATGCATGTGTTTCCCAAGGGGGAGCCATGCGAACTAAGCCGTCTAACCAACCCATGTACCAATCCGGCTGCGAGCCGGCAGAGATCTGCCCTGGTGTGTAAGGCCCAAAGAGCCAGACGGGGTTAATCGAAGCGACCGCTCCAAGGAATGCCGTAATTCCGAAGACAATAAAGAAGAAACCTCCAGCTTTAGCCATATACACCGGCAAAATTGGATGTCCGACAACATTCTTTTCGGTTTTGCCAGGTCCAGCAAACTGAGTGTGCTTCTGGTACCAAACAAGCATCACGTGAATTGTGATAACTGCCAAGAAAATGCCTGGAATAAGTAAGACGTGTAGCGTAAATATTCGTGGAATGAATCCAACACCAGGGAATTCTCCACCAAATAAGAAGAAAGATATATAGGTCCCAACGAGTGGGATCGCTTGAATGATCGCCGATGTGATTCGCATTCCAGTTCCTGAAAGTAGGTCATCAGGAAGTGAGTACCCAAAGAGACCTTCAACTAGGCCAAGAGTTACCAAAAGGATTCCGAGAATCCAGTTGAACTCACGTGGCTTTCTAAAGGCGCCTGTAAAGAAGACTCGGAGCAAGTGGGCCACAATTGCAGCCATGAAGATAAGTGCTGCCCAGTGGTGAATCTGGCGCATTAATAATCCACCGCGGACTTCGAAAGAGATATCTAAAGTTGAGGCATATGCAGCCGACATCTCTATTCCTTGGAGCGGCTCGTATACACCGTTGTAAATAACTTCACGCTGAGATGGATCAAACCAGAAAGTTAAAAAAGTTCCAGATATGAGCAGGATAATAAATGAGTACATACATACTTCACCGAGCATGAATGACCAGTGGTCAGGAAAGACTTTGTTGAGTGATTTCTTAACCCAACCAGCTGCGCCAATTCGCTCATCTACAAAGTTTGCAGCTGCGCCAATTCTTTTCTCTCCAGTTGTCATTGTGAGTTACGCTCCCAGTAGCTAGGTCCAACCGATTCATTAAATGGTGCACGCGCAATCAAATAGCCTTCGGCATCGACCGTGATATCTAACTGCGGTAGTGGGCGAGCTGCTGGCCCGAAGATAACTTTGGCCCCGCGTGTTACATCAAATGTTGATTGATGGCATGGGCAGAGTAAGTGCTTGGTCTGTTGCTCATAGAGTGCAACTGCGCAGCCCATGTGCGAACAAATCTTTGAAAAGGCGATGATTCCCTCGTGCGTCATGGCAAGTTTTTCTGGAGTCAGATTGAACTCCTCGGGACGCAGACGGATAAGTAGAACAGGATCCTTAGCGATATCTTTCAGTGGTCGCTCATGATGCTCTGAATCTTCTGAGTGTCCTTCAATTGCGGGCAAGACTTGAACAACTGAACCGACTTCAAGGTCGGAAGCCAGAATTGGTCGGTCGCCAGGGTCGGTAACTAGGCGCGTTCCACTCTTCCAATTAGTTGTCTCTAGTAGTTTTTTAGGTAGAGGGCCTAGATCACGCAGAAGTAGGACTGGAGGTAGGGCAAAGAGGCCCATAGATACAGCCAGAGAGCGCTTAATCAACTTACGTCGACCAAGTTGTACGCCAGCAACTCCATCTTTTACGGTCTTAACAAACTCTGCGCGATCTTCATCGCTAGATCGAAATTCGTGACGGTGATTGACCACTTCAGTCTCTGGCATCAGGGTCTTAGCCCAGTGAATCGCTGCCATTCCTAGGAAGAAGAGCGACATCGCCATTCCAATTCCGAGGCCTAGCTGGTGGGCATTTTGATTACCCATCACCGGGATGAAAATGAAAATATCATCAGGGATAAAGATGTAGGAATAGATAAGTAGTAACGATCCAACGCCAGATAGAGCGAAGAGGATCGCCACCTGTTGTTCGGCGCGCTTTTCAGAGCGTGGATTTAAATCTGCAGCTCGCGCAACATGTGCGGGAGTTCCTGGATCTTCGATAGATTCGATTTCGTTAGACACAGTACTCATCTCGCTTTCGTTGTTAACCAGACTGCGACGGCAATCAGCAGTCCAAGACCTAGAACCCAAGCCAGCAGTCCTTCAGTGACAGGCCCGATTCGACCCATCGATGCTCCACCGAGATTTGGTTCGGCTTCGGCTGACTTAATCCACTTAATAAGTGAGAGTTTTTCAGCTGGCGTAATTGTCTTATCACCAAACACCGGCATTGACTGCGGGCCGGTTATCATCGCTTCGTAAATATATTTTGGCTCAACACCCATCAATGTAGGTGCGTACTTTCCTTGCGTAAGTGCGCCGCCTTGACCGGCAAAGTTATGGCACATTGCGCAGTTATTGCGGAAAAGCTCTCCGCCTTCGGCAGTACTTCCATCGCGCTCATAATTTAATTGCGCATCCGTTGGAATTGCGGGTCCAGGGGCAAGAGATGCGACATAGGCAGCCAGGGCTGCAGTCTGCTCTGCGGTATACACAGGTGCTTTTCGCCCAGCCTGGGTGCTCATATCGGCCATTGGCATACGACCCGTTCCAACTTGGAAATCAACCGATGCTGCGCCAACACCGATTAACGAGGGAGCGATTGCTCCGCCTTCAGCGTTAAGGCCATGACAAGAAGAGCAACCTTTAAGAAAGATCTGCTTTCCCTCATCGATTGCCGCGGAGCGGTCAAATGTTGTTGGAGCGGCCTTAATCGTTGCACTTGCAACATTGAAAGTGGTGCCGATACCAAGGAGTGCGATGACAAGAAGAAGTGGCGCTGCGGCCTTGTGGCGGCGATAGCTAGAAAGTCGCTTCACGTGTTTTCTGTACTCCCTTATTTAATGAGGTAGATCGCGGAAAAGAGTGCGATCCACACTACGTCGACGAAGTGCCAGTAATAAGAAACAACGATTGCTGTAGTTGCTTGACCGCTAGTAAAGCGACGAGCTTTCGAGACACGAACAATGACAATAAGGAATGCAATTAATCCACCTGTTACGTGCAGACCGTGAAAACCAGTAGCTACGAAAAAGACTGAGCCATATGCAGTTGATGAGAGCGTGAGGCCTTCACTTACGAGGGCGGCATACTCATAAATCTGGCCAGCGACGAAGAATGCTCCCATTAAGAATGTAAGTGAGAACCACTCGCGCATTCCCCATTTATTAATCTGATACATCTTGCCGGTCTTATGGTTTTGAAAACGCTCGGCAGCAAAGACGCCAAACTGGCACGTTACTGACGAGAGAACAAGAACCGTTGTATTAAGGGCGGCAAATGGAATGTTAAGAATATGGTTTGACTCCGACCAAATCTCTGGTCCCTGCACTCCACGCGTGGTGAAATAGATCGCAAACAATGCTGCGAAGAACATCAGTTCACTGGAGAGCCAAACGATGGTGCCAACTGCTACGGCATTTGGTCGTGTGATTTTATGGTGGGCCGTTACGGCTGTGCTAGACATGGGGCGATTATTCCCTAAAAGACCTCCGCTGTCCTGTAGCAGGCAGGGATCAGGCCCGGGTTTGCGCCCGTTTTTGCATGAAACAGGTCACGTCTTTGAGAGGGCGATTCGGAGTTTTCGGCGATGAGTTCTGGAGTTAGAATCGACCTTATGAGCGAGCCTATGCAGAAGAAGCAGATTGTTATCTACTCCGATGATTCATCGGTCCGAGCTAGCATCGTTTCATCCCTTGGGCGCCGAGTTGCAAGTGATCTTGCCGAACACACCATCCATGAATTTGCCACCGGTCCCGCCCTTCGAGCATTCGTTGATTCTGGAGCACCAGTTGATCTTTTCATTCTCGACGGAGAGTCGGCACCTGAAGGCGGATTAGGCATTGCTCGCCAATTAAAAGATGAAGTTTTCAACTGCCCACCAGTATTAGTTATCACCGGTCGCGTTCAGGATTCATGGCTAGCTGCATGGTCATTGGCCGAAGCATCTGTGGTTCACCCCATCGATCCATTTACGATGGCGCAGACGGCGGCGCAGTTGCTGCGCGGCAGCAAACTCGTCACCTCTTAATTACCAACGGCGACCACATCCACTTTGGTTGGATTGATTCATGGTTGCAAACATCTGGAGCAAAAACTTAGAGACCCTTGCACTCGGATTAGATTTAATACCTGAAGATGTTCAGTGGTGCATGCGAGAAATCCTCGAAGGTCGCGCCGAGACTGAGCGAATTAAAGAGTTCCTCTTAGCCCTAAAAGCAAAGGGGGAGACTTCAGAGGAAGTCGGAGCACTGGTCGCCCAGATGTATGAACATTGTGCCCCGATCAATATTCCAGTGCGCGCCGTCGATACCGTCGGAACTGGCGGAGATGGCGCACACACAATCAATATTTCAACCACCGCGGCCATCATCGCAGCAGCGGCCGGTGCCAAAGTTATTAAACATGGAAATCGCGCCGCCTCATCTAAATCTGGTTCTGCAGACTTATTGGAAGCACTTGGTGTCTGCATAACTCTCGATGGAAAAGGCGTAGAAAAAACATTTGCAGCACTTGGTATTGGTTTTTGTTTTGCACCAGTTTTTCACCCAGCGATGCGTTTTGCCGGCCCTGCCCGAAAAGAGCTAGGTGTACCAACGGTATTTAATATTTTGGGACCACTAGCAAATCCAGCCCGGCCCAAGGTTGGAGCAATTGGCGTTGCCGATGACCGCATGCACTTAGTGATGGCTCAAGTTCTCGGTGATAGAGGCGTCGATGGCTTTGTTTTTCGTGGCGATGATGGCCTAGATGAGATCACGTTAGCTACGACCACTTCTGTATTGACTATCGGTAACGGCGAAATATCTAGTGATTTATTAGACCCGCTGGATTTCTCAATGGCTCGCGCACCAGTATCAGCACTCCTCGGGGGAGATGCCGCTGAAAATGCACGTATAACAATGTCTATTTTCCGAGGCGAACGCGGCGCACCACGTGATGCCGTTATTTTAAATGCCGCTGCAGCAATTGCAGCCTATGACGGAAAATCTGATTTAAATCTGCACAGTCGAATCGCACTCGGTGTAGAAAAAGCGATTACTGCAGTTGATTCGGGAGCCGCCCTCGAACTTCTTGGGCAATGGGCCGCACTCAGCCAGAAGCTTTCGGCCTCTTTAGCCGACGCGTAAATGCTTCAACATCTTCAACTGTAGTTATATCCAAAGATCCATATCGTTCAAAGATTCCATGGAGAACTTCTACGGTCGCACGCGCATCATCTAACGCGCGGTGATTTGGGGTAGTTGTCGTTCTAAAGTAAGCCGACAAGGTCGAAAGTTTGCAATCAATCACATCATCTTTGCTTAAAACCGAGCGGGCCAATCGCACTGTGTCAAAGACTTTATATTTCGGCCATCGATAATCATGCTGCGATGCCGCGGCTTTCAAAAAACCTAAATCAAAGTTAGCGTTATGCGCCACGAGTATGTTCTCTGAAGCTGGACCTAAAAACTCTAGGAAGCTCGGAAACAAATTTCCAATTGAAGGCGATCCCTGAATCATCGCATCAGAAATTCCAGTTAAATCAGTGATGTAGTCGGGTATTGAACTACCTGGATTTACTAGTGATTCAAACTCTCCAATTACTTGCCCACCACATATTTTCACGGCGCCGATTTCAGTAATTCCTGCACCAATATGGGGCGAGCCCCCCGAAGTTTCAAGATCTAAAACTACAAAAACAGCAGAAGAGAGTGGGCGACTGAGTTCACCAATACTTGGTTGCCACGGCTCTTCATCACTGCCATCAAGATTCATGAGAGATAGCGTAAGCGAAGTACCCGACATGGCGCTTTGAGTGAGTGCGAGGGACTGTGTACTCTTTCGCCATGGCTGTTGAAACCGCACCTCCAGGCTGGATGCAAGATT
>CAXNCU010000024.1:0-13908 GCA_964200985.1 Candidatus Planktophila sp. | reverse complement strand
ATTCCAGTAATTAGATAAGCGCTTATATGAACTCCATCGGTTGGTGATATCAAATCAATAACGAGTGAGCCAACCAGTTGGCCGCCGACACTAAAGAGTGTGAATGTTAGAACCCCTAAGTGTTGAACTATCGTTGATGTAAAGGCAATATAGATAATCCCAATTACCCCGCCCGTATAAATCCACCACGGACCACTAGGCAAAGCCACAAAATGAGTGTGCCCGATTGCGGCTCCAACAAGAATAAGAATAAGTAAAAGAGCTGTTCCTGTCACAAAGTTCAAAAGTGATGTTGTAAAACTCTGATGTGAATGTTCATTAATCTGACCATTAAGAGCGCGTTGCACTCCGACAACGGCACCCGCTATCCCTCCGGCCACGACTGCGAGCATTGAAAGGTTCTTGGCATCGATTCGATCGATCACAGAGACCAAAACGGCAATTACGGTTAGAGCCGCCGCCATTACTCTCCGGCCTGTAATCGCTTTCTTGCCGCCACCTGTGAGACCAATTCGATCGACGATTAATGACATAGCAGTTTGGCCCGCAATTGATGTTACAGAATAGATTGCCACACCAATCAACGGGACAATTTGAGTTTGAATTGCAACGAAACTTCCGCCAAGAGCCCCAGCTAGTAGCTTCCAACGTGCAATCTCCTTACGAGAAACTGCTGCACGAATATTTGATAAACCCTCTTTAATAGCGGGATTGAAAATCGCAATAACCGTAATTATGACCAAGCCTGATCCAAAAGAAACTAGTGCCGCCTGTAAACCATTGTTTAACAGATGCGAAAGTTCACCATTTGCCCGCGCCTGTAATGCAATCATGACGCCGGAAAGGGCGGCGAGAAGATCTAGACGCATTAGCTATGAGTGCCGTGGAACTCTCTCTTGTCTGCAATCCAATCCATAAGCGCAAATAAAACTCCAGATGCAACGAAGGTCAAGTGAATAACAATTCGCCACTTTGTGCCTCCGCCCACGTGATCCTGACCAGCTAACTCAATGAAATCCTTTAGGAGTTCGATTACTGAAATAGCTACGAGGGAGCCAATTAGTTTGATTTTAAGGCCACTGAAATCAATGGTTCCCATCCAGTGTGGGCGATCCTTTGACTCTGTTGCGACATCTATGCGAGAAACAAAGTTCTCATAACCGGCGAAAATCACCATAAGAATCAGATTGGCTAACAACGTTAAATCCAACAATGCCAGCAGATCCAGCGTAAAGCTCTGCGGTGTTGCCTCTCCGATATGGAGCGCTAAATGATAGAACTCAATTAAGAAACGGAAGGAGAGAAGTACTAGCGCTCCCACTAATCCTAAATAGAGCGGTGCAAGGAGAAAACGAGAGCGAAAGAGAACAACTTCAACGCCGTGAGATATTCGATTCATGTAAGAACTTTAACTCATGCTTCAAGGTTTAGCGTCACTTGCAGCCAATCGTCCTCAAGTTTGTGCTTATCGGAGCGTTGGGCCTCAAGTTCGTGGGTGATGGTTGTTAGGCGCTCTGGATCAAATGATGCACCCTCCTGTTCGGACTCTAACTCCGAAATTCTTGTATTTGCTTTTTCTATCTGACGTTCAAGGCGCACTTTGTCTTTCTTAAGTTGACGCTCCTCGGCAGCGTTCGAAGTTTTCTTCTCTTTTTGTGCTGAGATTGGAACTTGCATTGCCGCTTGACGAAGCTCTAAATACTCATCGACTCCGCGCGGAAGATCGCGAACAGACTTATCTCCAAGTAGTCCTACAAAACGATCGCACACTCGCTCTAGGAAGTACCTATCGTGTGAGATGACAATGAGTGTTCCACCATAACTATCGAGCAAATCTTCGAGCTCGGTGAGTGTTTCAATATCGAAATCATTTGTTGGTTCATCGAGTAAGAGCACATTTGGACTATCCATCAACAAGCGGGTTAGCTGTAGGCGGCGTTTTTCACCACCTGATAAATCACCGACCGGGGTCCATTGGGATTCACGATCAAAGCCAAGGCGCTCACACAGTTGGGAGGCTGAAAGTTCACGCCCGCCACCGAGTTCTACCCGGTTAGCAATCTTTTCAACGGCTTCAAGTACACGCCACGTAGGATCTAATTCATCTAAATGTTGGGTTAAAAAGGCTGGCTTAACGGTTACGCCTGTTACTAATTTACCTGCCGTTGGTTGAATCTCACCGATAAGAGTGCGCATCAATGTTGTCTTTCCCGCACCATTGATTCCGACGATTCCGATTCGATCGCCCGGACCAATATTCCAGTAGAGATCGTTAATCAACTCATTATCACCGAGTTTTACTTGAACATGGTGAGCTTCATAAACGGTTTTACCTAAACGGTTGAGTGCAAACTTAAGTAGTTCACCTTGGTTGCGTGGCTCGGGTTCTCCTGCAATTAATACATTCGCTGCATCTACACGAAACTTTGGTTTTGTTGTACGTGCAGGTGCACCGCGTCGCAGCCATGCAAGCTCTTTACGAATCAAGCCATTGCGGCGGGCATCCATTACCGAACTTTGGCGAGCGCGCTCTGCCTTCGCTAAAACAAATGCGCTATATCCGCCTTCATACTCTTCTACTTTTCCTTCGACGACTTCCCAAGTGCGATCAGTGACGGCATCTAGAAACCAACGATCGTGCGTTACTACGGTAACCGCTAATCCTTTTCGGCCATTTATATAACTGGCAAGCCATGCAACGCCTTCAACATCTAGGTGGTTTGTTGGCTCATCAAGCAGGATTAAATCAAGTTCATTAATGAGAAGTTTTGCTAGACCAACTCGTCGGCGCTCTCCTCCGGATAACTGACCAAACTTTCGATCAAAGATGTGATCATCAAAAGAGCCAAATAGACCGGTAAAGACTTCTCGAATATTTGGCTCACTCGCCCACTCATGTTTTGCAGTATCACCCAATACAACCTCACCAACGGTGCTCTCTGGGTTTTCAAAATCAACTTGGGAGAGAATGCCTATGCGCGCGGCATTTGATTTAGTTACACGACCCTGATCTGGTAACTCAGTTCCAGCGATAATCTTCATCAGAGTGCTCTTGCCGGATCCATTTCGGCCAACGATTCCGATTCGATCGCCTTCAGATACTCCCAATGAGACGCCTATTAAGAGCTCTTTAACATCGAAGGCCTTTGAGACCTCTTCGATATTTACTACATTGCGCGCCATGATGGGAGAGCGTACCTTTCATCCATGAATGTCACTGACCGCGAATACGCGCTCGAACTCGATAGAAATGACCCTTTAGCCCATTTTAAAGCAGATTTTGTGGTCTCAGATCCACAGATGTGTTATTTGGATGGAAACTCTCTTGGCCGCATGCCGATTGCCACGGTCGAATCAATTAATAATTTTCTAACTCAAGAGTGGGGACGTGAACTCGTAACTGGATGGGGGCACTGGATTGATGAGGCTCAGCCAACTGGCGATTTATTAGGTGCCTCTGCATTAGGTGCTGGTCCTGGCCAAGTACTTATCTGCGATACAACTTCTGTTAATTTCTATCAGCTCTGCTTAGCTGCAATTGCTGCAAGGCCTGGAAGAAAAACTATCGTTTCGGACACAGCAAATTTTCCAACTGATCGATATATTCTTGATGGAATTGCTAAGCAGTTGGGATTAAATCTTGTACTCATAAATAATGAAGATCCCGCTATCGCAACACACGAGCGAATCACTACAGAAGTATTAGCACCCTATCTAAATGATGATGTCGCATTAGTTACCCTTGAAGTAATTCAATATCGTTCGGGTGCTCGCAGTGATATTAAATCCATAACCGATCAAGTACGCGCTATTGGTGGATTAGTTGTTTGGGATGCAAGCCATGCAGTTGGCGCAATTGAAATGAATTTAGATGCAAGTGGTGCCGATCTCTGTGTCGGCTGTACATATAAATATGGAAACTCTGGACCGGGTGCACCCGCGTGGTTATATGTCAGCACTAGAGTTCAAAAAGAATTGCAGGTTCCAATTCAAGGTTGGTTTGCACAAGAGGCTCAATTCGAAATGGGTCCAGTCTTTGAAAGAGCTGCTGGAATCCGCGGCTTCCAAATTGCCACCCCACCAATTATGGGTATGCGTTCAGTTAAATCAGCTTTCACAATGATTAGCCAAGCGGGCATTACAGAAATTGCGAAGAAAGCCGCTGTTGGTACCGACTTGATGATTGATTTATTCGATGCCTGGTTGGCACCCCTGGGCATGGAGCTCCATACGCCTCGTGATTCATCCCAGCGGGGGGGACATATTTCAATTGTGCACCCTGATGCCGCCCAGATCTGTGTGGCGCTGCGTAAAATATCGAATGTAATCCCAGATTACAGAGCTCCAAACTCAATACGTCTTGCAATCTCACCGCTTCCAACCTCCTACGTTGAAGTCTGGGATGGCTTTGATCGACTGCGCGACTTAGTGGCATCGGGCCGCTATAAAGAGATAGATGAGAGTGGTTCAAGAGTCACATGAGCGAAAATAACTTCGATTCGGCAATGACCTATACCTCCTACCTTGCAGTAGATGAACTCTTAAGTCTGCAGCGCCCCGTATCTGATGGTCCAGAACATGATGAAATGCTATTCATTATCATCCATCAGACATATGAACTCTGGTTCAAACAATTAATTCACGAATTTGCACAAGCCCAACGTTCGATGGAGTCTGGCGACACTCACTACTCATTGTCGGTTCTTGGTCGAATCCGAACAATTATGAAGATCTGTGTCAATCAAATCGATATCTTAGAAACGATGACACCATTGCAGTTCAACTCATTTCGTTCGTATTTATCTTCATCGAGCGGCTTCCAATCCGCCCAGTTTAGAAAGGTTGAAGCCTTATTAGGGCGTCGCGATACTAAAATGGCCGGTCACTTACCTCCCGATATTCAAGCAGAGATTGCAATCATCACTTCGGGTAACTCTGTATATGACTCAGCCCTTGCATATTTAGCAAAACGTGGACATCCAATTCCAACTGATGTGCTCAACCGAGATAGAACATCGGCCTACGAAGCCAATTTGCGTGTCCAGGATGTTCTTTTAGATATTCATCGTAACGATCCTGAAAGTGCAATGGTCTGTGAGAGATTACTAGATATCGATGAAGGCGTTCAGGAGTGGCGTTATCGCCATGTAAAAATGGTTGAACGCACAATAGGCCACAAGATGGGTACTGGCGGATCAAGTGGTGTTGGATACTTATCGAGCACGCTTTTCAACCCGGCATTTAAAGATCTATGGGATATCCGTTCCCGCTTCTAAATATGTACGAAAAGAGATTAACGCGAGTAATAGATTAGAAGCCCGATTATTGATAGGACGGCGGCGGCAGAGACTAGGAAATAGTTTGCCCATTTTGGTAAGCCCGTCCGCTCAGCTGCCTTATTTGCAATTCTCTTTGTGTGCATCATTGCCTCTCCTGCCCAGGCAAACTCTGTAGCTAAAATTCCAAGCCCGGCGAGCACGACTAGAACGCCCGGGCCGGGGCCAACCAGGGCGATTGCTCCAAGAACTGTTACCCCTCCACCAAGAATGCCGATAAATAAACGCCAAACGAGTTGTCCCGCTCGGGTTTTTTTCATCCATGTTCGGAATTTCATTTAGTGCGCACCACCTCAACTAAATTCCCGTATGCCTCGTTTGCAATCTCCTCTCGTCGAAGGCGATATTGATTAGACGCACCCGAAACCAAATGCTCGAAACGAGTGGTCGATTTAATCAGTTCACGTAACTCCTCAGGCTTAGTTGAATCGCCAAAAATTGGTGGCTCGGCTTTAGTAATTTCAACAACGATATGCGGGTTCAAGAAGCGATAAATAAGCGCTAGTCGGCGAATGCCTAGGTTTAATACGTGGCGCATTCCACGGTTAATGTGATCCTGAACCAGCAAACGCATAAAGGTTAGGTTTTTTGCACCAGTCGAGTTTTCTTGTGTGGCTAATGTGAACAAAATATCTGCTATCTCCTGCCCTCCATTTGTCTCAGACAACTCTGCACACTTGGCAGAAAGCTGGGCACGAATTTCTGGGTTTTGTAGCTTTCTAACCGTTGCAGTGATATCTGCTAAATCGCTTTGATCTGCACGTAAGGCATAGCCAAAGTCATTGCACCAACGTGCACGCGCCTCTTGATCATCAGTTCCACGAATATTTGATACAAAGACAGTTGGGATCTGTGCTGGTAATAATTCATGCACTCCGTTATATCCAGTGGCACAAATTCCTGCATCAAATGCATGAAGAACCTCTGCGAGTGGAAAATACCGCGCAACCTTTATATCCAAACCTTCTGGCGCCAATGAGTTTCCCTCTTTATCAATCGGCGCTTTGGTGAGAATTACCTGCAGATCTTTCCATCCAATCAACCCTTCAAGGGCTGCAGTCATTTTGTGGTTAACATCGCTATCGCCAGTACCTAGTTGAACTAGAGCAACAGGTCGATTGGGATCTAAACCCAAAACTTTACGTGCTTCATCGCGAGAGAGTGCCTCTTCTCTTCTAAAAAGAGATACTGGTGAAGTTAATACCGAGTCCTTGCGCTTTGACGTTGGTCCGAAATCATAAGCACGAGCGATATCTCCTGGCTCGATAATTACATCCATCATTGATGCTTGAAGTCCTAAGATAAATCGCTGCGGCTTCTTTTGCCATAATCCGCGGCGTACCCATACGAGTTTCAACGCCGGGTTTGAATTCTTTGCCGCGATTACCCCTGGATATGGAACTACGCCATCAAAAGATAGGACTGTCGCGCCAGTCTCTTCAACTAGGGCTAATAACCGATCTCGTAAATATTTATCCCATTTTTCTCGTGACATCCATAAGCGATCTCGTCCTGGAATATATTCGCAGCGAACGCCCATAAATGAAGGGATTTCAGCGATTCCCCCGGCCATTGACACAATAATTGGATTCGCCACTTCCTTGAGCGCCACTGCCACAGCACTCGCACGTGCAAGATGGCCCATTCCTACGCCATTACTTGTCGCGAGGATGATTGTTGGCTTCGACATGAGCCTTAGCCTACCCAAATGCCCGAGTGAAATAGACTCATGGCGTGAACTTAGTCGCCGCCCATGCCGTTATTGCCGGAAGATTAGAACCACAAGTTCACATCGAGTTCACGAACGAAGTGATTACATCCATCGAGGTAAATAGCGGTCTTGCGCCTACGGTTAAGGGAACGCTTATTCCGGGTTTTGTAGATATCCATACGCACGGAGCGGGTGGCTATTATTTCTCGGCATTAAACCCCGATCAGATATCAGCTGTGGTCAATACGCATATGGCTCATGGAACAACGTCGATGCTGGCCAGTTTAGTCTCTGAACCGATTGAAAGTTTGATCACTCAAATTAAGGCGCTACTTCCATTTATCAATCAAAGCGCTGTTCGTGGCATTCATTTAGAAGGTCCTTACCTTGCTCACTCGCACTGCGGCGCCCATGATCCAGCACTTCTTCGCAGGCCCGCCATTGATGAATTAAAAGAGATGATTGCTGCATCTGAAAACACTATCCGGATGGTCACGATTGCTCCCGAATTAGATGGCGCAATTCCAGCCATTGAGTTCCTGGTTGGCCAAGGAATTACTGTTGCGCTCGGACATACCGGCGCTGACCCCATAGCTACACGTGCGGCGATTAAAGCCGGGGCATCAATTATTACTCACTTTAATAATGGAATGCCGAAGCTAGATACTGGAGATAATATTTCATCAGTTTCACTCGATGATCCGACCATTGCCCTCGAACTAATTCTCGATGGTGTTCATGTAAATGATGAAAGCGTGCGGCGAATTCTAAAGCTAGCCCCAGACCGCATCATCGCGGTAACTGATGCAATGTCTGCAGCCGGCGGCGGCGATGGTACGTACACAATAGGAAAGCTCGATGTGCTTGTTAAAGATGGCATTGCTCGCCTAACGTCGAAGGGTTCACTTGCTGGAAGCACATTAACGATGGATCGGGCCTTTTTAAATTTGATAAATAACTTTGGATTATCGATTGCCGATGCAAGTTTCGCCGTCTCAACCTTGCCGGCATCACGAATTGGCCTAGATAACGTTGGCAGCATTGAAATCGGAAAGCGTCCAGATTTTCTTGAGTTCACCAACAATGGAGAAATCAAAACTCTATAACTAGTTACCCCAAGAAGAGTGAAGGGGGCGACCTTCGGCATAACCTGCAGATGATTGAATACCAATCACTGCGCGCTCTGCAAACTCTTCAAGCGTGCGAGCGCCTGCATATGTACATGATGAACGAAGTCCGGCGATTATTTCATCAAGTAAGTCTTCAACTCCCGGGCGCTGCGGGTTCAAATACATTCGTGAGGTAGAGATCCCCTCTTCAAAGAGGGATTTTCGCGCGCGATCAAAGGCATCTTCCCCTGTTGTCCGTGCGGCAACGGCGCGGGCCGATGCCATTCCAAAAGACTCTTTAAATAACTTTCCGTTCACGTCGCTCTGTAAATCTCCAGGAGATTCATAGGTACCGGCAAACCATGAGCCGATCATCACCTGTGAGGCGCCAGCGGCAAGAGCTAACGCGACATCTCGTGGATGGCGTACCCCACCATCGGCCCAGACATGAGCTCCTAGTTTCTTAGCCTCGGCTGCACACTCAAGAACGGCTGAAAACTGTGGCCGCCCAACACCTGTCTGCATCCGTGTCGTACACATCGCCCCTGGGCCAACGCCGACTTTGACAATCGTTGCGCCTGCTTCAATCAGATCCCGCGTGCCATCAGCGGTGACAACATTTCCGGCAACGATAGGAATTGATGCACCTAGAGATTTAATTGCCCGTAGTGCTTCAATCATCTTCTTCTGATGCCCGTGTGCCGTATCAACAACTAGAACATCGGCGCCAGATTCAATGAGGGCCGCAGCCTTTGCCGCTACATCACCATTAATCCCAACGGCTGCAGCGATACGTAATTTCTGATTGCCATCAACTGCCGGTGAATACAAAGTGCCGCGAAGCGCGCCGATTCGGGTGATTATTCCGACTAAATCACCACTTGGCGAAACAACGGGTGCCAATTTATGGCGATGCAGATTTAAGAACTCAAAGGCCGCTCTTGCATCTAAGTTATCGGCCATCGTGATCAACTCTTTGCTCATTACTTGATGCAGTTGTGTGAAGCGATCTACGCTCTTGCAATCCTCTTCGGTAACTATTCCTACTGGCTTTCCACCATCGACGATAACTATCGCCCCGTGCGCGCGCTTATGCAACAAACTCACGGCATCGGCGACTGTTTGTTGTGGGTTTAAAGTAATCGGAGTGTCAAAGAATGTGTGGCGCGATTTAACCCATGTAATAACACTGTCTACAACTGCATGTGGAATATCTTGTGGGATTACCGTGAGGCCACCGCGACGTGCAATTGTTTCAGCCATTCTCCGGCCAGAAATTGCCGTCATATTTGCAACAACCAAAGGGATTGTCGTGCCCGAACCATCGTTAGAAGTTAAATCAACATCCATCCGGCTAGATAATTCGGAGGCACTGGGTACCATAAAAACATCGTCATAGGTTAGATCGTGACTGGGAGTATTTATGAATCGCACGTGTAGAAACTATACACATGTAACATTGCTCCATGTCTGAATCCCTCATTTCGGCCCGTGGTTTAACGAAGAAATTCGGTGATTTAGTGGCCGTAGACTCCATCGACTTCGATGTTGCCAAAGGTGAATCTTTTGGGCTGCTTGGTCCAAATGGTGCCGGTAAATCGACGGTGATGCGCATGATAGGTGCAACATCCCAGCGCAATGCAGGTCAATTAACGATTCTTGGAAAAGATCCTGAAAGAAATGGCCCGCAGATTCGCGCGCATTTGGGCGTTGTCCCGCAGCAAGATAACTTGGATATGCAGTTAAGTGTTACTGAGAATCTTTACATTTACGGGCGTTACTTTGGCCTTCCTCGTAAATTTGTTAAAGGAAAGATTGATGAGCTGTTAACTTTTGCCCAGCTTGAGGAAAAACGTGATGCAAAAGTTGAAGCGCTAAGTGGTGGTATGAAGCGGCGGTTAACTATTGCTCGCGCGCTTGTAAGTGAGCCTGAAATATTAATGTTGGACGAGCCAACTACTGGGCTAGATCCGCAAGCGCGACATATCTTGTGGGATCGTTTGTTTAGATTGAAAGAACAGGGCGTGACACTAGTTATTACAACCCACTTCATGGATGAGGCTGAGCAGCTATGTGATCGTTTGATTGTGATGGATAAGGGAAAGATTATGGCCGAGGGAAGTCCTGCATCGTTGATTAAGGACTACTCAACCAAAGAGGTTCTTGAGGTGCGTTTTGGTTCTGATCGCAATCAAGAGGTCGCCGACAAACTACGATCAATGTGCGAACGCATTGAAGAGTTACCTGATCGTGTCTTGATGTACACAGAAGATGGCGAGGCCTTACTAGAAAAGATCTATGCTTCAGGTTTGCATCCAAAGACCTCATTAGTGCGCCGAAGTTCTCTAGAGGATGTCTTTTTACGTCTCACTGGAAGATCTCTCATCGAATAATGAGTACTTTTACAACCCGCCAGGGTTCATCCCAACTAGTCGATACGGCCAAAGTCCAAGCCCGAGGCGCTTTTTATGTTGCTGAGGCGCGCGTGCGCATCATGTTGAAGTGGATTTGGATGATTCTCGGAATCGCCATAGCAAATCCCATTCTCTATCTAATCTCAGTTGGAATTGGCCTCGGTGGCTTAATTGATAAGAGCGTTGGGCCGGCAGGTGTCGATGGTGTTAAGTATTTAACTTTCCTAGCTCCTGCACTTTTAGCCCAGGCGGCAATTCAAGGCGCAATGGATGAGACGGTCTTTCCAACAATTGAGGGATTTAAGTGGCATAAGACTTTTTACTCAATGAACTCAACACCTTTAAGTGGTACTCAAATCTCTATCGGTGTTTTCTTAGCCGCTTTTTTGCGTACGATCTATACAGTAATTCTCTACTACGGAGTTATGTGGGCATTCGGCGCACTTGACTCGCCGACTGCCTGGTTAGCGATACCTACCGCGATTTTTGCGGGAATCTCCTTTGGCGCATTAATGCAGGCAGTGGCCGCCAAGCTTGAAAATGAAAACATATTCTTCGTAGTTCTTGGTCGATTCATCATGATGCCGCTCTTTCTATTCTCAGGAACCTTCTTCCCTCTCTCGTCAATGCCCTTTTTCTTACAGTGGATCGGTTGGATCTCCCCGTTGTGGCATGCAACCGAACTTGGGCGCTCCTTAACCTACGGGCATGCCATCTCACCAACAATGATGTGGGTTCACTTCTTAGTGCTTCTGGCGATGCTCGTTAGTGGCCTCTATCTATCTGCACGCATTTTCACAAGACGATTGACTAAATAAATGTTTATTCCACTAGCCGTTGCAATCGCCGAGGCACGAATTGGCAAAATGGGCGAGCGATATTACTCAGGCCGAGTTCCACAATTACTAGAACGTGGATTCATCGCCTTTCGCTCTTCAACATGGATGATTGTTCTCTCTGGGTTTCTAGAGCCAGTTCTTTATTTACTCTCATTTGGTTATGGCATCGGGAAACTACTACCTACTATCGATGTAGGTGGTGAGAGCATTAAATACGCTGTATTCATTGCCCCTGCGCTCTTAGCAACGAGTGCCATGAATGGCGCGATTTATGACTCTACGATGAATGTTTTCTTTAAACTCAATCACGATCGTATCTATCACGGCATGCTTGCGACATCTCTTGGACCACTCGATGTCGCACTTGGCGAAATTGGTTGGGCGCTTCTTCGTGGTTTTAGTTATGCCTGTGCATTTATGGTCGTGGTTGCACCTCTTGGGTTAATTCCAAGTATCTGGGGTTTGCTTGCAATTCCGGCGGCAGTTTTAATCGCTTTTGGTTTCGCCTCCTGCGGTATGGCAATTACCTCATACATGAAATCATTTCAGCAGTTAGAAGTAGTAAATATTTTCCTCTTGCCTATGTTTCTTTTTTCTGGCTCTTTTTACCCAGTTAGTGTCTTCCCTCAATGGCTGCAGTTCACAGTCAACCTACTTCCACTTACACATGCTATTAATTTAGTGCGTGGTTTATGCCTGGGACATATAAATCTTGCATTAGCTGGCCATGCGATTTATTTCGTAGTTATGATAATTATTGGACTTTTCTTCACAACTAAGCGATTAAATGCACTTTTTATGAAATAAAAACGATAATTTCCTTGAAAACACGCAGGGGTTATCAGGGGTTGCTTTTAAAAAACGGCATGAGATACTTATCCCCATAGTTCACAAGGAACTAAAAACGAACCGGGAGAGTACTTCTCAAACGAGTTTCAAACGCTGAAACCTTTGCCGTACAAGCTTTACAATGATTACACAAATTAATCACAAGGAAACTTTTAGATTCGTCCCTGCAACATCAGTAGAAATTCCACCCGAAAGAGTCGCTGCCCTCCTGAAATCTGAATGGGAGTTATTTACAAAGCAGACCGGCAAGAGTGCAGAAGAAAGTAAGCGCTCCTTCAAATCTCTGCCTCTGGGTGTTACATCTAGCTTTCAGCACTGGGATCCATATCCAATCTCTATCGTGAGCGCTAAAGGCGCCTGGATGACCGATGTCGATGGGCGTGAGCTCCTAGATCTCTCCATGGGCTTTGGTGCCATGCTCGCAGGACACCTGAACCCAACTGTCGTCGAAGAGGTTAAGAGCTCCCTTGAATCGGGCATGCTCTTCGTAACCCCTTCACCAATTTCTACCGATGCCGCCGAGCGAATCTGTCGCCGCTTCGTCATCGACCAAGTTCGTTTCACAAATAGCGGAACAGAGTCGACCATGTATGCCGTTCGCACAGCCCGTGCTGCAACTGGCAAAGATGGAATCGTTAAGGTCGAAGGCGGCTACCACGGTAGCTACGACCCATTTGTTGTCTCAGCCAAGCCACCGGTTAATGAGATTGGTGATGCAAGCGATCCAATCGCCCATGTTCCGGCCGGCATTGTTCCCGGCGATATCTATGTTGTTTCATACAACGATGCCGACTCACTCGAGCGCATCTTTGAAAAGAATGCTTCTAAGATCTCCTGCTTTATTATCGAACCAGTCATGGAAAACCTTGGCATTGTTTTGCCAGATGAGGGCTACCTAGAGCGTGTTCGTGAATTATGCGATGAGTACAACGTCGTTCTAATCTTCGATGAAGTTAAAACTGGCTTAACTGCTGGGCACCAAGGCGCTGCTCAGCGTTTAGGTGTGATTCCAGATCTTATTACTCTTGCAAAATCTATTGGTGGTGGACTTACCTTGGCCGCCTTCGGTGGAAAAAAGAAGTACATGGATTTTGTCACTAATGGCAAGATGGCTCACTTTGGTACTTTCAACGGCAACCCACTTGCAATGGCAGGTATTCGCGCTGTAGATAAAATCTGTACCAAGGAAACTCTCGCAGTTGCAGAAGCATTTAATCAGCAGGCCCTGGATCGCATCAATGAAATCATTGATGAGTACCAGTTGCCGGCACACACTGTCGGCTTTGGTGTTAAAGGATGTATTACATGGTCAACAAAACCGCTTCGCAACTACCGTGATTACAAAGCCACAGACTTCGCAATTGCCGAACTCTCATGGCTCTTCTCACTTAACCGCGGCATTATTACGCCTCCGGGCCTAGATGAGCAGTGGTTAATATCCTTAGCGCATGGTCAAAAGGAAGTTGATCTTCTCGTTGAAGATTTCCGCGCCTTTGCCCAGGCTCTTCGTGCTTGAAATCTAGTTTCTAAAAAAGAAGTTCGACCCCTCAAGTGAAAGGCAAGAGAGGTCGAACAGTGCGCGAGAAGGGATTCGAACCCCCAACCTTCTGATCCGTAGTCAGATGCTCTATCCGTTGAGCTACTCGCGCT
>CAXNCU010000023.1:0-14185 GCA_964200985.1 Candidatus Planktophila sp. | reverse complement strand
GTTGGATACTTCTTTACATCGGCAAAACCACTAAAGCCAGTGTTAACAAATAGGACTGGAACTTTGCGCTTGCCTGGGTTAACTGAAGATGCAACGGCCTTTACGTTGGCGGTTCCAAGTGGTGCAAGTAGGGCCATGACCTTATCTTTTAAGATGAGTTCGTTGGTCTTTGCAACGGCTTCTGTTGGTACATATCGATCATCTTTAACGATGAGTGTGATCTTGCGACCGTTTACTCCACCATTAGCATTGAGATAATCGAAGTAAGCCTTTGCGGCTCCTGGGATCTTGTTGTAACCAAGGGATGCTGTTCCTGTCATTGGCAGAGTCATTCCGAGTTTGATTTCAGTTGATGACACGCCAACTTCTGCCGCATTAGCAGGGATTGCAGTTGCAACCAGGCTCGCTACGGCAAGCACCGCTGAAACCGATATCAGTTTCCGGCGATTCATTGCTTTCATGTGTTTCCTTCCATCGAGGGTTTGGGTAGAGCTTTAATTCTCACTTCTCTGTCAGTTTTGCAACTTTCCTAGCTTTACGTGCACGATGTTGTTCAACTGGCCCATTTGGTACAAATAGAACAGTAATAATCAACAGTGCACTCACCATAAAGCCAGGCAAGTTTACGGTGATGTTCTCGGAGCTGCCGATACGGTTGGCCACCACATCGGCAATTTCTGGGATCGCCACCAATGTCACTGCCCCAATCATGACGCCTGAAAGGGTGCTTACGCCAGATAGAACCGCCCCTGTAAGCAGTGCAAAAGAGAGGGTTAGCGGGAAGGCGCTGGGCGAGACGGTGCCTATTGTCATGGAAAGGAGCGCCCCCGCCAGGCCTGCTATGCCGGCGCTGATGGTGAAGGCCAAAATCTTGCTCCGGCCAGTATTGATGCCGCAGAGCTGGGCTGCGACCTCATTGCTCCGGCCTGCCCGCCAGTTACGGCCATAGCGAGAGCGCAGGATATTGCTAACCAGCCACATTGAAATGAGAGCGGCAAGGGCGGCAATCCAGAAGAACCATCTATATTGAGTGAAATCTTCTCCCAAGCCAACCGGTGGAAAACCAACATCGAATAGTAAGCCCTGTTCACCGCCGAGAATTGAGAATTGATTTGCAAGAGATGGCAGACCTACTGCAAGTGCCAGAGTTGTTCCAGCTAAATACGGACCTGATAATCGCGCCGCCGCACCACCGAGCAATGCACCACCGGCTCCAGCGATAAGAACTGCAACAAAGAGTGAGAGAACTATTGGAATGTGAAGTTCATTGCGTGAGACAGCTGCGCTGTAGGCACCAATCGCCATTAGAGCGCCATGGCCAAGGGAGACTTGACCCGAATAGCCAGTTAACAAAATTAGTGATGCGATTGCGATAACGAATACGGCGATTGATGCACCTTGATACACGCGAAGCTCATCAACACGGTTGCCTGCCAAGAATAAGATGAAACCAAAGGCGACAAATAAACCGATGTGATTTGAGTTTTTGAATTTATGCACGACGCCCCGCCCTTGCTCCAATAATTCCTTGAGGGCGGACAAATAATATTGCTAAGAGAATAACGAATGGCGCGATAAAGAAAAGACCCCCGCTGATATACATAAGAACAAATGAGATAGTCAAACCTAAGAACATTCCACCGATGACTGCGCCAAGCAAACTATCGAGACCTCCGATAACTGCGGCGATGAAGCCCGAAACTAATAGGAGTGAGAACTCAATTGAATCCGGTGAGAAGTTTCCATTGCCGTTGACCGTTTGGAAAATTCCAGCTACTGCTCCCGCCGCACCTGCAAGAGCCCAACCTAATGTGCGAATTAAGTCGACACGGATACCTGACAGGCGCGCAATTTCAGGGGCATAGGCCGAGGCTCGCAGAGATAGACCTAAATTAGTGCGCTGAAAGAGAATTGTAAGAAGGGCCATCAAAACCAATGTCGTAATCAAAATTAAAAGCTTCAGCGGAGAAAAGACAAGAGTCTCCCCATTGACCGTGAAGCCAGTATTGGACACTGGTGGAAGGATTCTTAAATCTTGACCTCCCCAATTCATTGCAATGAGGGAGCGAATTAGACCCAATAATCCAAGAGTTGCGATGATAGGTGCAACGGCTGCAATAGGCCCACTTGATGAGTGTTTAACTAATAGACGCATCAATATAACTTCTACTAACGCGGCAATGATTGCTCCGCCTAGCATCGCAATTGGTAGCGCTAGCCAGAACGAGCCGATGCGAGTCACGGCCTCATAGCCAAAATACGTTGAGAGTAATGCCATGCCAGCTTGGGCAAAGTTAATGACTCTGGTGCTTCTCCATACAAGTACAAAGGCAATGGCCATTAGAGAATAGATAGATCCTGCAGTAATTCCAATTAATACGGTGTTAAGTAGTTGCATGATTAGTACCCCAAATATGCCGCACGCACGGCTGGGTTAGCGATAAGTGCATCGGCATGATCTACCGCTACGACTTTACCTAGATTTAAAACTATTCCAAGATCGGCAATCTTGAGTGCGCCCATTGCATTTTGTTCAACTAGCACAACGGTTAATCTCATTGAAGAAGTGAGATCACGAATAATTTGAAAAATCTGCTCGACGACCAGTGGTGCCAATCCGAGGGATGGCTCATCCAGTAAGAGAAGCCGAGGCTTAGACATTAATGCGCGGCCGATAGCTAACATTTGGCGCTCTCCACCTGACAAGGTGTCGGCTCTTTGTGCTAATCGCTCACCCAAGCGAGGAAATATTGAGACCACCTGATCTAAGGATTCACTGAGCTCTTTTTTATTACGGCGCCAAATTGCACCTAACTCGAGGTTTTCTTTTACCGTGAGCTCTGGAATTACCGATTTACCCTCAGAGACATGAGAAATCCCTTTGCGAACTAAGTTCTCAGGCTTATCGCCGAGTATTGATTCACCCATCCAACTTATTTTTCCATGGGTAGGTTTATTCAAACCAGATAATGCGCGAAGCAACGTTGTCTTACCAGCGCCATTAGAGCCGATAATTGCAGCCAATTGTCCAGTTGGCACGGCCAATGAGACTGAGTTGACTGCGCAGATTGCACCGTGATGAACAGTTAAGTTGGAAACATTGAGTGTCATGAGTTTCCCGTTCCAAGATATGCGGCGATAACAGCTGGATCTCTGCGCACGCTTTCTGCGCTTCCGCTGGCAATAACTTCGCCAAAGTTGAGTACGTATAACCTGCTACATACACTCATGACAACATCCATATGGTGCTCTACCAAAAGTACTGACATTTCGGCACTTAAATTTCGGATTAATTGATTCATCCACTCAATATCTTGGGCGCCCAACCCGCCTGCCGGTTCATCAAGCATTAAAATCGTTGGCTCACTTACGAGCGCTCTGGCGATAGCTACGCGCTTTGTATCGGGATACGACAATGTATCTGCGCGACGAGCGGCCAGTCCTCCCGCATATACGCGCTCTAATGCAATGCGGGCCTTCTCGCGTATTCGATTTTCATCTTTTGAATTGCGGGCTAGGGCTGCAGAAATCAAACCAGTTTGTGCTAAATGCTGAGCACCGATCATGACATTTTCAAGAACGCTTAGATCTCCAAATAATCCGACGCCTTGCAAAGTACGTGCTATTCCAAGATCAACTAAATTATCAGTGCGGGGAAATTCTCGCTTTTCTCCCCCGAGGTAAAAACTTCCTGAATCTGGCCTAACTAATCCGCAAAGAGCGTTGAAGAGAGTTGTCTTGCCGGCACCGTTGGGTCCGATAAGACCTACAACTTCATTGCTGCCAATCTCAAGGTAGACATCATTGAGTGCGCGTAATCCGCCGAAGGAGATAGTGACTCCCTCGACTCGCAGCGCTGCGTTATTAGTAGACATGAGGTGCATAGATTCTAGGCACCCGCGGCCCAATGCGCGTAACTATTTCATAGTTAATTGATAAGGATGCCGCGGCCCAATCATCGGCCGTGTATTCGCCCTGCCTTCCATCCCCGAAAACAACGGCCCAATCCCCTGATTTGGCCTTTGAATCCGGACCTAAATCGACAACAAATTGATCCATTGATACTCGCCCGATTATCGGTGCTCGTTTACCATCAATGAAGACGCCAGCGGCCTTGGCGATTCGGGGTATCCCATCGGCATATCCCATCGCAACAATGCCGAGAACCGTGTCTCTAGTTGTAACTGCCGTTGCTCCGTAACCAATGGGTGCGCCAGAAGGTACTTTCTTGACCAGATGCAACTTGGCACGCAGCTGCATGGCCGCCTTTAACTCCAAGCTGCTTCCCGTACCTAAATTGGTTACATCTGGAGATAAGCCATACATTGCAATTCCTGTGCGAACTAAATCAAATGCTGCGCCGTGATTGATTAGCGTTGCCGCCGAATTAGATAGATGTTTTACAGGTGGATTGATTCCCACTGCAGCCAACTCTGCAATCATTGAATTAAATCGCAGAAGTTGATCTGTATTTTGTTGCTCTCCTGGCTCATCGGCCCGGGCAAAGTGCGAGAAAACACCAACGACATCTACGTAAGAGAAATCAGATGCTAAGAACTCTTTCCATTCATCCAAAAATCCGCCGCGGCCCATACCGGTATCGAGTTCGATATGAATGCGTGCTTTTGTTTTAAGTGCGCTAATGGCATTGAATGTAGAAATTGAAGCAACCGCGACATCAATGTCGTGATTATGCGCGGCTCTAAAATCCGAACCTGGCGGCAGCAGCCACGCAAGAATCGGAATCTGCACTCCATGTGTACGGAGCGAAATCGCCTCCTCTAGAAGTGCAACACCTAACCAATCGGCGCCGGATTTTTCAGCTAGCAAACCAATCTCCACTAAACCATGGCCATATGCATCGGCTTTAACCACGGCTAGTAGGTCGACACCACTGAGCGATTTTAGGTGAGAGATATTTGCCGCTATTGCAGCAGTATCAATTCGAGCTTCTGCGCGATGCTCCATCAGCCGCGCTCTACGATAACCATAGCCGAAGCGATTCCAGCATCGTGTGAGAGCGATAGGTGGACAGAAGCGCCATCAATTAAATCGGCGATTTCACCTCTAAATAAAAATGCTGGTTTACCACTCTCAAAATTGATTACCTCAGCATCGTGCCATGCTAAGCCTTTGCCGGCATTGAGCGCTTTAGCCAAGGCCTCTTTAGCGGCAAAACGGGCGGCAAGTGATGCAATCGGTTTAGTGCGCTCTGCTTGTGTAAAGAGTTTTTCCAGTAAGCCGGGAGTTCGTTCAAGTGAGGTTTTGAAGCGCTCGATATCAACGACATCTATGCCGATTCCATCAATCATGTTCTTGATTCTAGTGCAGTTGACTCTTTGAGGGAACGTAACGATCGACGGCAATTACCGCCACTAATAATGCGCTGCCAATAAAGAGGCCGCCTAGTAAATCGGTAAACCAATGCGTATGGCGAATGAGTGAGGCGACACATACTGACAATGAGATTGCTAAAACTCCAGCACTTGCAAGGCGCCCCTGAAATCTATCCACGTGGGCATATCTATAAATCAAATAGGCCAAGATGCCCCACGATAAAACCGCGTTTGATGCATGGCCGCTGGGGTAAGACATTCCACCAGCATGTAATAAATCAAAGCCATCACGGGGTTTCGTGCGTCCTAAGAAGAGTTTAAAAACACCGACAACAAAATTGAGGGCCAGCAGGGATAGAACTGCCAAGTTAAGAGGTCGCCAAGTTTTGAATCTATAGGCGATATATGAAGCCGCGATTATTAGAACAAGTGCCGTCAGCCAGCGAAGACCTAAATCATCCACTCGTCTTAAAAGAAAGCCTGAAAATCCATCGAAGCGTGGTCGATGCGTACGATTAACATCACTATCGAAGTTAACGAGTGGGCCGTTACTTAAAACTTGTTGTGTCACAGCGAGAAAGCCAATAAATAGGAGTGCCGACCAGCGTAACGCGCGATACATCTGTGCTTTGCGCATTTATTCGACAGTAACTGATTTTGCTAAATTTCTCGGCTGATCTACATCATTTCCTCGTGCAACCGCCATTTCATATGCAAAAACTTGTAGCGGAACAGTTGCAAGGACTGGCTGAAATAGTGCGGGTACAACTGGAATGCGAATAATATGTTCAGCACCTTCAACATGTGCGCCCTCTTCTGCAATTACAATCACGCGCGCGCCTCGGGCTTTGACCTCTTGAATATTGCTTAACATTTTTTCATCGAGTGCGTGCTCATGTCCGGCAGGTAATATCGCAATAACTGGAACCCCGTTATCGATCAATGCAATTGGGCCGTGCTTGAGCTCACCACCGGCAAATCCCTCGGCGTGAATATATGCCAACTCTTTTAACTTGAGCGCACCCTCAAGAGCTACGGGATATCCAATATTCCTGCCTAAAAATAGAACAATGTTGTTATCTGCAAAACTGCGGGTTAACTCTCGTAAAGGTTCAACAGTCTCCAGGATCTGTTCAATCTTTCCTGGAAGTTCAAGAAGTTCGTTATATAAGCTTTCAACTTCAGAATCTGAGAGTGAGCCATTGACTTGGCCTAAGTGCAGACCGATTAAATAGACGGCAATCATCTGAGTTAAGAGCGCCTTAGTTGAAGCCACAGCAATTTCGGGGCCTGCATGGGTATAAAGGACCGCGTCGGATTCGCGGGGAATGGTAGATGAGTTGGTATTGCATACTGCTAAAACGCGAGCTCCTGCCGCTTTTGCATGGCGCACCGCCATCAAGGTATCCATGGTTTCGCCTGACTGCGAGATAGCAATCACTAAAGTTCCGGAATCAATTATCGGATCACGGTAGCGATACTCACTAGCAATCTCGACCTCTACTGGAATCTTGGCCCACTTTTCAATAGCATATTTTGCGACCATTCCAGCGTGATAAGCCGTCCCACATGCAATAACCGTAATCTTTTTTAACGCTCTAATTTCATCAACGCTCATACGTAGTTCATCTAAAACTATTTGTCTGTTATCACTTAAACGGCCTATCAAAGTATCTGCAACGGCTTTAGGCTGCTCAAAGATCTCTTTTAGCATAAAGTGAGTAAAACCCCCTTTTTGCGCAGCGGCGGCATCCCAGGAAATTTCATACTCTTTAGGCTTGACTAAGAGACCATTGAGGTCAGTGATAACCACTGTTGAAGGTGTAATAGTTACAACTTCATCTTGCCCGAGTTCAATTGCACGCTTGGTGTAATCGATAAAAGCGGCAACATCAGATGCCATAAAATTCTCGCCATTGCCAATACCAACTACTAATGGTGAATTACGCCGTACTCCAACAACAGTTTCTGGCGCATCGGCATGAATTGCAACTAAAGTGAATGAGCCGCGAAGTGCTTTGACAGCATCGCGCATTGCCGCGGCCAGATCTCCATTGTGCTCTTTACGAAGATCGCTGAGTAAATGTGCAACTGACTCTGTATCGGTCTCTGAAGAAAAAACATGTCCACGTGCCTCTAGGCTTTTACGAAGCTCCGAGTAGTTTTCAATAATTCCATTATGGATTACCGCTAATTTTCCTTCGTTATCAACATGTGGGTGTGCATTTCGATCAGTTGGTCCGCCGTGAGTTGCCCAACGAGTATGACCGATGCCTGAATGCACTGCAGGAAGAGAAGCGTCGAGTGCGCCCTCCAAATTTACGAGTTTGCCAGCCTTTTTTTCAATAAAGAGTCGACCGGGAGTTCCTAATGCGATTCCAGCAGAGTCATAGCCGCGGTATTCAAGTCGTCTTAAGCCTTCTATAAGCGGAGTGATGGCAGATTGTGGCCCGCTATATCCCACAATTCCGCACATAAATCTCTACCCCAATTCTGTTTTAACGATATCTGCTAGCTCTCTAGCGATTTCTTCGGCAAGGTTATCACTGGCCGCTTCAACCATCACTCTTATAAGCGCTTCGGTACCAGATGCTCTTAGAAGTACTCGTCCGCTATCTCCCAATCGCTCATTTGCTGCTTGCACGGCAGAGGAGATTGTGGCCGAATCGTTGAGATTTTCTTTTTTAACATCTTTGACATTAATAAGAACTTGGGGGAAACGAACCATTGCCGCGGCTAGCTCCTGCAAAGTCTTTCCGGTGCGCACAACTTCTTGTAGAAGTTGCAGCGCAGTTAATATTCCATCTCCTGTATTTGCCAGATCGCGCATAATCACGTGACCTGATTGTTCGCCACCCAGTGAGTAGTCATTTGCAATCATATTTTCTAAAACATAGCGATCGCCAACCGGCGTAGTTACAACTTCGATGCCTGATTCCCTCATGGCATGCATGAAACCTAAATTACTCATCACCGTTCCGACGACGGTATTACCTTTCAACTTACCTTGAGCTTTAAAACCGCGCGCCAAGATTGTCAGAATATGGTCACCGTCGATTTCATTTCCAGCAGCATCTATCGCCAAGCACCTATCTGCATCGCCATCATGGGCAATTCCAACATCGGCGCCCTCTTTAATTACGGCGGCACGAAGTTGATGAAGGTGCGTGGATCCGCAGTCTTCATTGATGTTCCAGCCATCGGGATTATTAAAAATTGCGATCACTTCAGCGCCGGCGCGGGAGTATGCCTGCGGTGCGACAAAGGATGATGCGCCATTGGCGCAGTCAACGACGATTTTTAGGCCTTTGAGAGGGGTTTGAACCGAGGCTAGCAAATGAGTTAAGTAGCGCTCTGTTGCAGTGTTATCAATAATTGCTCGGCCAACTCCTCGGCCTGTTGGACGTTTCCAGTCTTCGCCCATGCGTGCTTCGATACGCGCTTCGATTGCATCATCTAACTTGCCGCCGCCGCGAGCAAAGAGTTTGATTCCATTATCTGGCATTGGATTATGGGATGCGCTAATCATGACGCCAAGATCTGCGTGTGATTCGGCAACTAGATGTGCGATAGCAGGAGTTGGTAAAACACCCACTCGATAGACGTTAATTCCAGCACTCGTTAAGCCCGCTACAACAGCTGCTTCTAAAAATTCTCCGGATGCGCGTGAGTCTTGGCCGACAATTGCCGTTGGCCGATGATCTCTATTTGAGGAGCTCTCAACCAAAATGTGTGCAGCCGCGACGGAGACATCAAGTGCGATTTCTGCAGTAAGTTCGATGTTGGCTAAGCCACGAATTCCATCGGTACCAAAGAGTGCCACTGGAACTCCTTTGCTTAAATGTAAATTAGCGCTTGCTGTATTGAGAACGCTTACGGGCCTTCTTTAGGCCGTACTTCTTGCGCTCGATAACACGTGCATCACGTGATAAGAATCCAGCTTTTTTGAGTGCTGGACGGTTTGCTTCTTCATCAATTTGATTAAGTGAACGAGCAACACCGAGGCGAAGTGCGCCTGCTTGACCAGATACTCCGCCACCATTGATACGAGCAAAAACATCGTATTGGTTTTCAGCACCGACTGTGCGAAATGGCTCTGAGACTGACTGTTGGTGAACTTTGTTTGGGAAGTAATTCTCAAGTGCCTTACCGTTAATGATCCACTTACCGGTTCCTGGAGTTAAGCGAACACGGGCAACTGCTTCCTTGCGACGACCTGTGCCGCCACCTGGAGCTTTGATTGCTGGGCGGTTAGTTGCAGCCGCTGGAGTTGATGATGTGTATGAAGTAGGAACTTCGTTCTCATCGAGATCGTTAAAAGTTGTGTTCTCTGACATTGTCATCCCTTACTTCACTATTTGTGAAACTTGTTCGAATACATATGGTTTTGGAGCTTGTGCAGCATGCGGGTGATTTGGACCGGCATAAACCTTTAGCTTTGATGCGATATCGCGGCCAAGACGATTCTTAGGAATCATTCCTTTGATAGCTTTTTCAACGGCGCGTGTTGGGAACTTCTCAAGAAGCTCGCCGTACACAGTTGAAGTTAAACCGCCTGGGAAACCAGAGTGATGATGTGACCACTTGGTCTTTGTCTTGTTACCTGAGAGCGCAATTTTTTCAGCGTTGATGACGATGACGAAGTCACCCATGTCCATGTGTGGAGCAAATGTTGTCTTGTGCTTTCCGCGAAGTAGAACGGCTGCATGTGTTGCAAGACGGCCCAAGACCACATCTTGCGCATCGATGACATGCCACTCACGGACCGCGTCACCTGCTTTTGGACTATATGTACGCACGCTCTTGCCTACCTTCTATTTCGAGTTATTTCATCAAGCGCCCTTAAGGAGCGCAGAGGAGTAAGGGTACCCGTGGATACGCGGGGGGTCAAAACCGCCTATCTACACCCTCAGATCATGCAACCCAGACTGCCCGAACGGGTGATGCAGAGGTGTTTTCAATGGAAAGAGGGATGGCAATAAGTTGCCCGGCGCCTTCGCCGAGGCGATCTGTCTCATATAGGGGGGCCAACATCAGCCCGTCACTCTTAAAGTAGGTCAAGAGATGTCCCGTTGGATGAGTCGGGCTATCCCAACATGGCATATCAGAGCCCAACAAGCTCACCTTCGACTCCACCATAAACTCCATCACATCGGCAGAAAAGAATGGTCCATCCGACAAATAATCTGTATCAAACCAGTGCTTGAACCATCCAGTGGAAATAATCAAACCCTTTCCGGCAAGGGATGGGCTGCCAATTCTTGTGAGCGCATCGAGGATCATGGTCTTAGTAATTTCGCTCCCTCCACTCGATGGCATCTGAAGGCAAAAACTTGGCAGAAGGATAGTTCGCTCGAGAGGAATTTGTGCTGTTGTTATTTGATTGGGATAAACATGGCCAGCTGTTTCAATATATGTTCCAGTCTGCATTGGCATGGAGATTGATTCGGCATAAACAGGAAAATCCATCCAATCTGGTGTACCTAAAGATTCAATGTGAAAAGGAAAATATGGGGCACCGTAATGCCAAATCCCTGGTCTGACGGGGCCGCTGATATCGAAATATTTCATAGTAAATTGAAAATACACATCGCCCAGTTGAAAGTAAAGAGCTATTCCACAATAAGTAACTTAGTGCTCAAAAATTGGTTCTGGGCTCTCAAAGACCTGGCCATCTTTGCCAAAGACCAAGAAGCGAGTAAAGCCGCGAGTGAACCAGCGGTCATGGGTCACGGTTATCACCGTTCCTTCATAACGTTCCAGGGCTGTTTCTAGGCTTTCAGCACTGGCAAGATCTAAGTTGTCGGTCGGCTCGTCGAGTAGCAGCAACGTTGAGCCAGAGAGTTCGAGTAGTAAAACTTGGAAGCGCGCCTGCTGGCCACCAGACAAAGAGGCAAAGCGCTGTTCGGCCTGCTGATCTATCTCATATTTGCGCAGTGCACTCTTGGCCGGACCTAACTGCAGTGAGTACATCTGCCAAAGAATTTCCAGCAAACTCTGCGATTCAAACTCTGGATGTGAATGGGTTTGGGCGAAGTAGCCGATCTCAACTCGGGCACCGATTTTAAAATTGCCCGAGTATTTGACGGTTGAATCCCCTGAAATTAAACGTAAGAAGTGAGATTTTCCAGTGCCATTTTTGCCCAAAACTGCAATGCGATCACCAAAGAAAACTTCAAAGTTAAACCCTTGAGTCAATCCCTCGAGAGTCAGATTTTCAAAGGTTAAAGCGCGCAAACCCGTGCGCCCTCCACGTAACCCAACTTGAACATCCTGTTCAAGCGGTGGCGCTTGCGGAGGTCCTACCTCTTGAAACTTTCGAAGTCGTGTCTGCATCGCATGGTATTTATTTGCCATGTCGGGGCTAATGGCGGCTTGGACCTGAAGAGTGCGAACTAAATCCTTTAACCGTTGATGCTCTTGTTCCCATCGAAGGAGCACTTCTGCAAAGCGGGCATTTCTAGCTTTGCGTGCATCGTGCCAGGTTGAAAACTTTCCACCATGCACCCATGTTGTATTTCCAGCAGCCCCTTGCTCGAGAGTAACTATGCGATTGACCGTATTTTCAAGGAGTTCGCGATCGTGACTGATAAAAAATACGGTCTTTTTTGTCGACGTAATAACCTCTTCTAACCAGCGCTTTGATGGAACGTCCAGATAGTTATCAGGTTCATCAAGAAGCAATGTCTCATCTGGGCCTTCTAGTAATGCGTTCAGTACGAGCTTTTTCTGTTCTCCACCGGAGAGAGTATTTACCTCCCGCTTGGCAACTTCATCAAATGATTTTCCAAGCGCCGCAATGCAGCACACGTCCCAGATCACTTCGTACTCATATCCACCGACATCGCCCCACTCGATGATCGCCTGGGCGTAGGCCATTTGGGCTTTTTCAGTATCCTTTTCATGCATTGCTATTTCAGTTCTTTCAATATTTTCTGCCGCATCTCGAATTCTCTTCGGTGCCACAGATAAAAGCATTTGATGTACCGTCGTATGATCGCGAACCGAACCAATGAACTGACGCATTACACCCAGGCCGCCTGAAATAGAGACCTGACCAGAATCGGGTTGTAGATCTCCGCTAATCATCCGAAAGAGAGTTGTTTTGCCTGAACCATTTGCGCCAATCAGTGCAACCTTTGCCCCATCGCCAACACGGAAACTAACATCGTTTAAAAGTGCCCGTCCATCAGAGAGCATGTAATCCACACCGCTGACATCGATATGTCCCATTTAATTACTCACTGCCTCTGGGGAATATTCCACATCACGAAGAGTCAACCCCTTTGCGACAAAAACCAAAGAGTCAGGAACGCGCTCCTTGTTAGCAAGCATTGCAGTAATCCACTCGAAGCTATTTCGGCCTTCGGCCACGCATACAACGGCGCCAACTAAGTTGCGCACCATCGAATAACAAAATGCATCGGCTGCAATTTCAGCGATTAAGTAGCCCTCATCGTCCCGAACCCACTCAAAATGCATCAGAGTTCGTACCGTTGTGGCACCTTCACGAAACCTACAGAAGGCGGCGAAATCATGGGTTCCCAAGAGAAGCGCACTTGCCTTATTAAGTGCATCGATATCTAGCTCTCGATACCAAGGCGCAACATCCAAGCGACGCAGCGGGGTCACAATTTGGTTCGCATCTAAGATTTTGTATGTGTAGTTTCTTCTAGTTGCAGAGAATCTGGCATGAAACCCAGTAGTCATCGTTGTAACTTTAAGAATTCGAATATCTTCATCAAGCATGCAGTTCAATTTAAAGGCCAGATCCCCAAACTCAATTGCCTCTGGCACATCGAAGTGAATCACCTGTCCAGTTGCATGTACCCCAGCATCGGTTCTGCCGGCAACGATGGTTTCAACCTGAGTTTGGGTTATTGTCGAAATCGCTTTTTCAATCTCTTCTTGAATCGTTCGTTGGTCGGGCTGTTTAGCCCAACCAGAATAATTCGTTCCGTCATAGGCTAAATCAATCCGTAAACGAAGAAACCCACTCTCTGGGTAGAGAGTGGGCTCCGACATAAGAATAGTTTTCTAAGGTGTTAAGGCTTAGTTATCTTTCTCAGTTAAAACTTCGATTACAGCCATTGGAGCGTTATCGCCCTTACGTGGCCCAATCTTTGTAATGCGTGTGTATCCACCATTACGTGTTGCAAAGCGTGGTCCGATAACAGTGAAGAGTGTATGAACTACGCCCTTGTTTGAAATCTGAGCCATAACTTGGCGACGGGCTGGAAGATCACCCTTCTTAGCGAAAGTAATTAACTTTTCCGCTAATGGACGCAGGCGCTTAGCCTTTGCCTCGGTTGTTGTGATCTTGCCGTGCTCGAACAACTGCTCTGCAAGAGTGCGTAGGAGTAGCCGTTCGTGTGATGGGCCTGAACCCAGACGAGGACCTTTACTTGGTTTTGGCATGTGCGTATCTCCTAGGCCTGCTCTGCTTCGACGAACTCATCGTCTAGCGCTGCGTTGTAATTTTGGTGCTGAGTTGGATCGAATCCGACTGGGCTATCTTTCAAGTTCATCCCCATTGAGACAAGCTTGGCTTTTACCTCATCGATTGATTTTGATCCAAAGTTACGGATATCTAGCAAGTCAGCCTCTGAACGGTTAACTAGCTCTCCAACTGTATGAATGCCTTCGCGCTTCAAGCAGTTGTATGAACGAACTGTGAGATCAAGATCTTCAATAGGAAGGGCCATATCGGCGGCAAGTGCTGCATCCATTACAGATGGTCCCATCTCGATACCTTCAGCGCTCATATTAAGTTCGCGTGCAAGACCGAAGAGCTCAACTAATGTGCGACCAGCTGATGCAACAGCATCGCGTGGCTTCATTGATGACTT
>CAXNCU010000022.1:0-14232 GCA_964200985.1 Candidatus Planktophila sp. | reverse complement strand
GGCAGAGTAACCAACTTGCACGATGCGATCAACGTTTACTGATTTCGCCTCGGCAATAACATCTCCTACCTCTTTCGAATCTGGTGCAGTATCTGTAATGATCTCCATGTGAGCATGTGAATCAACTGTTGCAACAGGTAGAGGCTCTGGTAGCGGCGCCCTCGGGCGATCGATATCGCGGTTGTGGCGATCAGCCATATTTCTTAAGCGTTCGTTTCTAAGCGAGGAAACAAGACTGGTGTCTTAGTGATGGTTGCACCTGCAGGAAGCTGGCCCCATGTTGCGACATCTCTAATTTTTTGCGACGACAAATCACCCAACTTTGCTTGTGCACCTAAGCTCTGCCACAAAATTTCACAGGTTGCCGGCATTACTGGATGCAATAAAACAGCGAGTGCACGAAGTGATTCGGCGGTGTTGTACAAAATTGCCTCAAGTGCGGCCTGATTGGCTGGGTCTTTAGCCAGAATCCATGGCTCTTTCTCGGTGACATATCCATTAACTTTCTTACAGAACTCCATGATTGCAAGGATTCCACCCTGGAAATCTAGTTCGCACATTGCAGAATCAGCCCTTGTAACCGCGCTGCTCAATGCCTCTTCCAAGCCGGCATCATGACTAAGGGCAGGTAGAACGCCGCCGCAGTATTTTTCGATCATTGCAGCAGAGCGCGATGCTAGGTTGCCAAAGTCGTTAGCAAGCTCTGACGTATAGCGTGCTGACATGTCTTCCCATGAAAATGAGCCATCGCTACCAAATGGAATTGCACGCAAGAAGTAATAGCGAAATGCATCAATGCCGAAGTGATCTGTAATCTGCTTTGGGGCGATCCCGGTTAACTTGCTTTTACTCATTTTTTCGCCGCCCACAAGTAACCACCCATGTGCAAATACTTTTTTAGGAACTTCTAGCCCAGCAGCCATTAACATCGCCGGCCAAATCACGGCATGAAAACGCAAAATATCTTTTCCGACTAAGTGAACATCGGCAGGCCACGTGCTTGCAAACTTCTTACCGCCTGCACTGTCCGGCTCATCTGTAAGTCCAACTGCCGTTGCATAATTTAAAAGAGCATCGAACCAGACGTAGACAACTTGATCGGTGTCCCACGGAACTGGGATACCCCAATCAAAGGTTGAACGTGAAATAGATAAATCGGAAACGCCACCCTCTAAAAATGAAACCACTTCGTTGCGAGCACTTTCTGGTTGGCAAGCATCCGGGTTATTGCGATAGTGATCTAAAAGTTTGTCGGTAAATGCAGAGAGTTTAAAGAACCAGTTGTTCTCATTGACCAGCTCAATAGGTTTTCCATGAGTTGGGCAGCATTTCTTTCCATCGATTTCGATGAGATCACCAGGCAACTTAAACTCTTCACAGCCCACGCAGTAAGGACCTTCATACTTACCTGCATAGATATGCCCAGAGTCTTTCAGTGATTGCAGGAATCTCTGCACTCGAACCGTATGACGCTCTTCTGTAGTTCGAATAAAATCATCGTTAGCGATATTTAAGCTAGCCCAGTTGGGCTTCCACGCATCTTGGACAAGGCGATCGACCCACTCTTGCGGCGACGTATTGTTCTCTTCGGCTGTTCGCATAACTTTTTGTCCATGCTCATCAGTTCCAGTTAGAAACCAGACAGACTCACCTTTTTGACGGTGCCAACGAGTTAAAACATCGCCGGCAACGGTCGTATATGCATGTCCAATGTGGGGTGCATCATTGACGTAATAAATCGGCGTCGTTAGGTAAAAGGATTTGCTCACGTGCTCATCTTATTCGCATCGACGACTGCGGCATAAACTAAGCGCTTTGCAATGCCGAACTCTTGAGCAACCGATGCAATTGCCCCTTTTCGATCCATACCAGCGCCTTCAAATTCACGCACTCTCGCCACCATCTCTTCGGCCGTTGTAGCCGCTGAATCTTCTGAGGCGCCTGCAATTACGAGAGTAATTTCTCCAAGAACTTCGTTGGCATCTGCCCATGATGAAAGCTGCGCTAATGTGCCACGAATTGTCTCTTCATATCGCTTGGTCATTTCGCGGCAAATTGCCCCTCTTCGCTCGGCGCCGAAAACGCTGATGGCATCGCCAAGAGAATCACCTAGACGGTGGGGCGCTTCAAAGAAGACCATGGTTCGCGCTTCGTGTCGGAGTTTTTCAAAAGTTGAGATTCGCGCACCCGATGCTCGTGGAGGAAAACCTTCGAAAGTGAAGCGATCCGTAGGTAGACCAGATAGTGCAACGGCCATCGTCACCGCACTTGGCCCTGGAATAACACTGACTTCGATTCCTAGTTCAATGGCATCGCGCATCAAACGAAAACCGGGATCACTTATGGTGGGCATTCCAGCATCTGATAAAACTAAAACGGTGGCACCGCTTTGCAGCTCATTTATTAGCTCTCGAGTGCGGTCCTCTTCATTGCCCTCAAAGAATGAGAGAACTCTCGCCGTGAAAGTGGTTTCGATATCTAGGCACAAACGGTGAAATCTTCGCGAATCTTCCGCGGCGATAATTGTCGCACTCTCAATGGCCGCTTTTAGGCGCGCACTTGCATCGCCGGGGTTTCCGAGCGGGGTCGCAGCCAATATAAGAGCCATGGGTCCATCATCTCAGTAATTTCACACTCTTATTCGCATACGATTACGCACATGATCGCCGCACTTGCTCCCGCTCTTATTGCAATTTTCTCCTTGGCGCTGCGATTGATCAACCTATCCACCCCTAAAGGCTTTGTATTCGATGAGGTCTATTACGTTGATGGCGCACGAGATTTTTTGAAATTCGGCGTTGAAGTCACCGGCAACAAGCCCGAGTTCATAGTCCATCCACCAGTTGGCAAGTGGATGATAGCGAGCGGAATAAAACTCTTTGGCGATAATGAATTTGGTTGGAGATTTGCAACTGCAATTATTGGTGTCTTACTCATTCTGCTCTTTGCCCGGTTAGTGCACGTTCTCTTTTTTTCTCCCTTGCTCACGGCAATGGCGGCGGCGTTAATGGCGATGGATGGAATGGTTCTTGTTCACTCCCGAACAGCTCTTTTAGATTTGTTCTTAACTTTCTTTGTTCTCTTAGCAGTCTATCTGTGGCATCGGCAGAGACATTGGTATGCAGCGATCGCCATCGGTTTGGCGATGGGTACCAAATGGAGTGCCGTATATTTCCTACTGGCGATTGCTCTGATTTCAATCTACAGAGTTTTTACATCCCACTCTGGGCGCGAATTAATTCGCCCCACATTAATTAAATTCCTTCAATACGGTCTTCTTCCGATTGCGGTATATATCAGCACATGGGCTGGTTGGTTTTTGAGTAAGCGTGGTTGGGATCGCCAATATTCAGAGAATGCTTGGAGTTCATGGTGGCACTATCACGCGGAGATGTTGGGTTTTCATACCGGCTTAACTGAAAAGCATTCCTATCAAGCTAATCCATGGAGCTGGCTCGTTATGGGGCGACCTACCTCTTTCTTCTATGAATCTCCGCAAAACTGTGGCTCGAAAAACTGCGCACAAGAGGTTCTGGCAATTGGCACCCCGATTCTCTGGTGGATTGGAACCATCGCGATAGCTGTGGTATTTGGTTTTTGGATCCGCTCAATCGTGGCGAAGAAGTTTGATAGCGTTCTTAATATTGTCGTTCTAGGTATTAGCGCAGGTTATTTGCCCTGGTTCTTTTTCCAAAAAAGAACAGTCTTCACTTTTTACGCGATTGTCTTTGAACCGTTCATGCTGCTCGCCATTATTTACTGTGCAAAGCTTTTACTGGATAGTTCCATGGCACCTGCTGCATCCATGGGCATCGTCTCTGCACTTTTGATCCTGATTTTCCTTAACTTTGTATATTTTCTTCCATTGTTTACAGCAGAGGTGATTGACTATTCAGACTGGTTAAAACGAATGTGGATTAGTTCGTGGATCTAACTATTCGTTAGAGGCGCGCGACTGGTTAAGACGTTCTACTGTCTCATCAGCTAGTTGTTGATCAAAGATTTCATCACGCGATGGGGATGCTGCGGCAAGGGCTTCACGCTCAAGGCGCTCCTGTTCATCACTCCAAACACCAGGTGTCGTTAGATCAATTACGCGTTTTGGAACAATTGCCTTCGGAGCAACTACATACGTTGGTGCTGGAACTTCAGCAGGTTGCCAAGCGTTTCGAACTGATGCACTTCCTTGAGGCAAAATGACAACGCCTTTTAGTTCGCGTTCAGATAATGGAATCCATTGCTCTTGCGAACTCTTTGGTGTAATTACTTCGACCAAGTTGGTCCCTGATACTCCCGCTGTACGTCGATGCAACTGTTGAATGCGTCGATGCTGGATACTATCGGCCACGGTTTGACGACGAACATTTGCGATGTAGAGCAAGATTCCAGTTGCAGGAACGAGTGCGTATAAGAATGGCATTGTGTTCATAAACCCACCTACAAGAGTTGTCGTTAAAGAAAAAGTCAATAAAACGAAGATGATTCGGCGACGCATTAAGAGTTGTGCGATCTTAGCTTCGCGATCTAAATCAATGTGGTGTAGACCAGCGCTGTGATTACCATGCGGAGAGGAGTTAGCTACAACAGTAAGTGCAACCTTGAAACGCTCGACAGATTTACCGGAAAACTCGTTGCGGTCATGGATCCAGCGGGGTGCGAAATATGCGACCCACATACCAATGATCGCAATATAGATAAGTCCGGAAGCCATGATGTACAAAGATAAAGGAAGAATGATTACTTTTCTGGGATTTAAGCGCTACTTAATCGAGAGATTTTCCCTCACGAAACAGATGTGGTCGCGCCATTCCCCATCAATATGTAGGTACCGTGCTCGATTTCCTTCGAATATATAGCCAGCTTTTTCGGCGACTTTTCGAGAAGCGGCATTTTCGGGCCTCAGATTTATCTCAATGCGATGAAGCGAAAGAGCAGAGAAAGCAAAATCTGTTAAAAGCTCTACGGCCATTGTTGTATAGCCTTTATTTGCATAGTTACGGTCTATCCAATAACCGATATGTCCCCCGCGCAAAGCTCCATAAATTACGCCTCCAAGTGAGATTTGGCCGATCAAATTCCGCCCTTGCCAGATTGCAAAAGAGTAAGAGCGGCCGCTGCGAGCCTCGCGATTGAGGGTGCGAACCATCCCAAAGTAGGAAGGCAGCCTCTGCAAATCGCCCTCATCGGCGATATTGGGGGTTGTAGCCTCCCACGGAGCCAGCCATGTTCGATTCTCGGCGCGGACAGCGTTCCACTTGCTACGGTCTCGAAATCTAAGTGGCCGTAGAAATATTGCGTCCCCCGCAATTACTTCAGGCCAGTGCTCGTTCATGGAGTTTTAAATGTATCGACGCTCAAGAATTACAACTGTGACTTCATCACCGGCCGATAAATTCGTCTCTTTTTCACCCACAGCGATAAAGGCTGTTGCATCTGAAAGTGTCGAAAGCTCCTCTTGCTCCGTTAGGGGCATCACGGATGCGGCATCTTCGGCCAGAGTTGCACGAATATACGATCGCATTCCTGGAGCCGATTCAATCGCTTTTTCGAGCTTGGCTTTTATGGATGGGCGATGAATCGTTGCCGCGCCTAGCATTGTTCGAATCATAGGGCGTACGAAAAGTTCGAATGAAATATATGCCGCAATTGGATCTCCGGGCAGTGTGACAACTGGAATCTTGTCGGGGCCGATTTGACCATAGTTATGGCGCCCGCTCATTTCAATTGCCATATCTATAGTAGTAATTTCGCCCAGACGTGAAAGTGTTCGCGTGATGAGATCAAAGGAGTCATCTTGGCGTTCACCACTAATAATAATTAAATCAGCTCGCACTAATTGATCTTCGATTACACCTTGAAGCTCATCCTCGTCATTTGGAATTGAGTGGACTCGATAGGCGACTGCTCCTACTTCGCGCACGGCAGTAGTCAAAAGCCAAGAATTAGTTTCGAACTCTTCCTCACCGGCCAGCGCTTTTCCTGGTTCTACAAGATCTGGTCCGGCTGAGAGAACTACAACACGTGGGTGGGGGCGGGTTGGCAGATGATCTAGACCAATCGAGGCGGCTAGGCCAATTTGGGTCGAGCGGATTCTGCTTCCTTCGCGCATGACCAGCCGCTCGCCCGCATAAATATCGGCTGAAAGCGTCGCCCCGTGGGCATCCAGGAGTGGCATTTCAAAGGAGTCGAGAGGCTTACAAATTGCAAGGAGAGAGGTTAGAAACTCATCTACTCGCGTGTGCTCTGCCATAATCACACCATACTTGTTGGGCCGTACTTTCTTTGGGATTTAGCCCCGCGAATTACTGGGAGAAGTAGATGAATCAGAGCACAGTTAAGAAAGAGTTACGTGAGAGGTTACGCCGCGAGCGGATCCAAAAATTCATACCCTCAAATTTTAATGTTATTTTGCAGTCCCCCGAAATTCTCGCTGCATCAACAATAACCTCGTATTTTTCATATGGCGTAGAGCCAAGTACCACTGAAATCAATAAGGCCTTCCTGCGAGATGGTAAACGCCTATTACTTCCACGAGTAAATGGAGAGATTCTCGAGTGGATTGAATGGAAAGGCGATGAGAGCCAACTTAAAATTAAGAAGGGAATCTCCGAACCAATCGGCGACCCTGTAATTGATTTAAGTGGCATCGATGTCATGGTTGTTCCTGCCCTACATATTGATCAGGAAGGATTTAGGTTGGGCCAAGGTGGAGGTTTTTACGACCGAGCTCTTGCACATCTTCCCGGGTGGAAAATCGGGTTAGTGCATGCCGGTGAATTAACGGGTCAAAGCCTGCCTCGCGAATCACATGACATTGCACTCAATGCAGCCGCTACACCATCGATTGTTGTTCGATTTAAAGCTTAAACTCTGGAAGGTTACGCGCCATAACAATTCGCTGAATTTGATTTGTTCCTTCATAAATCTGTGTCAGCTTTGCATCGCGCATCATTCGCTCAACTGGGTAATCAGATACATATCCATATCCACCAAGCACTTGAATCGCATCCTGCGTAACTTTCATCGCCATGTCGCTCGTAAAGCATTTGCTGGCTGCTGAGAAGAAACGCAAATCCTTTTCATTGTTCTCGCTTTTAACTGCAGCGGCATAGGTTAGTTGGCGGGCAGCTTCTACATTCATCGCCATATCTGCCAACATAAATTGAACGCCTTGAAAATCAAAAATCTCTTTGCCGAACTGTTTGCGCTCATGTGAATACTTCGTCGCAACATCGAGTGCGCCTTGAGCCAACCCCAATGCCTGCGCTGCAATTGTGATTCGTGTGTGATCTAAGGTATTCATTGCAAGTGTGAAACCAGCACCAACTTCACTTATTCGCCGATCATCACTCAATCGCACGTTATCAAAGTAAACCTCGCGTGTTGGTGATCCTCTAAATCCCATCTTCTTTTCAGGTGAACCAAATGAGATGCCGGGATCAGATTTTTCAACAATAAAGGCAGTAATACCCTTTGAGCCAAGGGTTGGGTCCCCTTGCGCTATAACCGTATAAAACTCGGAGACTCCAGCATTAGAAATCCATTTTTTGCTGCCATTAAGAATCCAACCATCACCATCTCGCTCGACTTTGGTGCGCAGTGCAGATGCATCTGAGCCAGCATCGGATTCAGAAAGACAGTACGAGAATCCTTTGCCCGCAACTAATTGTGGGAGCCATCGCTTTTTCTGTTCATCATTTCCACCTAAAATCAATGGCAATGAGCCAAGCTTATTAACTGCAGGTATCAGAGATGATGCACCGCAGACGCGTGCGACTTCTTCAATAATAATGACCGTGGCCAGTGCATCTGCGCCATCTCCGCCGAATTCTGTCGGTACATGGGCTGCACTTAATCCAGCTTTCTGAAGAGCATCGGCGGCCTCTTGCGGATAGCGGTGGGCCTCGTCCACGTCATGTGCGAAAGGGGCAATCTCTTTTTCAGATAATGAGCGCACGCTAGCGCGCAGTTCTCTATATTCACTTGGTAAGGCAAATAGGTTTTCCATTAGGGTTCTTTTCTATCATGTTCGGCTAAATCTTGCAGATATTGGTTGTACTGCGCTAAATCATCGGGCAGGCCCATTGCTGCAGCCCTTGCAGTATTTCGATCCAAACGCTTTACCTCACGAGAATCATCTTTTACCCAACTAATAAATGTTGCAACCAAGGCCAAGATGATTGGGATTTCCCCCATCGCCCAACCTATCGATCCACCTAACTGTTGATCTGCCAAGAGATCGGTGAGCCACGGGGTCTTGAGTGAGGCGAAATAACCCTGGTCAATCAGTGTTGTTGAAGACATCAAGGCCACCGAGAAAAATGCGTGGATACTCATGGCGGCAAATACGATGACAATTCGAACTAAGTGCGGAATTCTCCGCGGATTTGGGTCGACGCCGATAATTACATGGAAGAAGAGAAGTCCGGCCAAAATGAAATGTATGTTCATAAAGAGATGGCCGACATGGCTCTGCATCATTGATCCGAATAAATCTGTGAAGTAGAGAGCAAAGAGTGAGCCATCAAAGAAGGCGAGCGCAACTATCGGATTAGTATAAAAAATCGCCAATTTGGAGTGCAACGCCGCTAGAAGAGTTCCGCGAACACCTCGCTCATCCTTGGTGCGTCCCTGCGGCAATGTTCGTAGTGCGAGAGTAATCGGCGCACCCAGCACGATTCCAATCGGCGCAATCATTCCTAAAATCATGTGCGCAACCATGTGATACGAAAAAGCAAAGTGCGCATACAGTCCAAGCCCACCACTTGTTGCAAAATCAATTGCTGCGATACCCAATCCAAATGCAATAGTGCGTCCGACAGGCCATTTGTCGCCTCGTCTTGTTAACACCATTACTCCCTTTATGTACAAGGCAACGGCTGTAATTAAAAGACCAATCATTAAAGCATCGGGCTCGTAACTAAAGAAAATTCGGTTCCAGGTTGGTGCCGGCGGTGTTGAAATCCCAGAGACGGCAATGGCTGGGTCAAATTTTGGAGGGTTAGGACGCTCGGGTGCTTGATTTGATGAGAGCCACGCCCCCATGGCGACCGTAACAACCATGATGAGCACTTCGACAAATATCAAGCGTCCGAATCCGAGCCAATCGATACGATCTCGCTTAGCTAAATTAGTACGGTGCAAATAGCCGATTGTGATGAGCCCCAAAGTCAGCGCGATCTTGGCGATGACTACGTAGGCATAAGCAGTGTTCCATGCTCCTTGAAAATCAAGTCGAGCCCACGCATTTACGCTGCCACTTACAACAACGGCGATGAGCGACCACAAAGCCAACTCACTAAAGCGGGGCACTGCAACTGGACGATCTTCTGGATCGAGAAGGGCAATTGCTATAGCGCCACCAACCCACAAAGAAAGCGCTGCTACGTGAATAACTAACGAACCTATTGCTAAGCCATGTGAGCCGCTTGAAGCAGAGTGGCTCTGAAAAACCGGTGCGACTAATCCAATGAGCGAAATTATTAACAGAAATACGGTCGAGAGAATTTTTTTTACACGAAATGCCAGCGCTGCTACCCCTAAACCTACCAACGCCTGAAAAAGTAAATATTGGCCCAGGGTTATTTGCGTTACAAAAGATCTAAGAATCGTTGGATCTAAAGCAACTGAAACTGATTGATCCAATATTGATGCAAGAGTAAATATTATTGTGCCAAAACTTCCAAGCGACCAGGCTAATGCACATGCCCAAAGCAGGCGTCGGAGTTTTTCTGCTTGTGTTGAAAGCCTGCCCTCGCTATCTAGTAGTAAGAAGGCCATCGCAAGAAGAGTTCCAATAGTTGCGAAGGCTCCAATCAAAGATAAGTATTTGACAATAACGCTGAAAACGATCATCGGTCCCTAAAGAGTTTACGCGCGTAAAGTGCAAGACCAATGAAAACAAAAAAAGCTACTACCAATATCGCCACAATGAAAACATTCGTGCCCCAACTACTGCTGGCAGGAGTTTGTGACTGCGTCGGTGTTGGTGTTGGCTCGGCCGGTGTTATGACACTCGGAGCCGAAAAATTAAATGTAAATGATCCTTGTAATGGAACTTCACCCTCTGAGTAAAGAGTGTAAGAGACTTTATAAATTCCAGATTCGACGAGTGGTTTTAATCCAATTGAAGCGCTAACTCCATCGACTGTAATTGTTCCATCATCAACTCGGATTCCAGATGGGTCAGTGACCATCAATTCATTTGCATCTACTATCAAATCAATCTGTGTTGTTAGCGTTACAGAATTTGGCGGTGTTGTAAGCGTTGAACCTCCAATGGGAGACGTGGTGATGAGCGAGTTTGCCGAGGCCGTAGCCACGCCTAGGCATGAAAGGATGATGAGGAGCACTGCCAGGCCTCTGATTTTCAACTCAATCCCTCGTACTTTCATCTCGATTCGACCCTATCGTGCCACTTCTTTAGACTTGTCATCTACCCCCACCGAGGGGTTTTCTTGAACTTGGAGCCAATTATGCCTACGTACCAATATGCATGTACTGCCTGCTCTCATGAGTTCGAAGCCTTTCAATCATTTTCCGATGATTCACTCACTCAGTGTCCTGAGTGCAAGGGAGAGATCCGAAAGATTTATTCAGCAGTTGGTGTGGTCTTTAAAGGTTCGGGGTTTTATAAAACAGACTCTGTTAAAAAGAAGAGTGTGAGCGAGAGTACAACTCCTGCTCCCGCAGCTCCAGTCGCGCCGGCAGCTAAGAGCGATTAATCTTCGTGGTGAGGCGGTTTATCTGACTGAATCTCTTCGTCGCGCTTTGCCGCTTCAGCCGCTGCATCAGGATCGATTTCATCGGTTGTGACAGTTGGAAAGAGTTCGCTCATGGTTGTAAGTCTAGAGGTAGAAAGCCGGTGTTAAAAGGTGTTTGAGAAGCTAGGCGAGTTCATTGTCGCCCATAAGAAGAGTGTTCTTGTCCTCTTTATGCTCGTAACGCTCACGGCAGGCGGAATTGGTTCGTTAGCATTTGGAAAACTCGATAGCGGCGGGTATTCAGATCCCAAGAGTGAATCGGCACGGGCAACTACATACATTATTGAAAAGTTTAAAGTTCAAGAACCGATTGTTACCTTAGTCGTAGACTCTCAAACAAGCGTTGATGATGCACAAGTTATCGCAAACGCACGTGCACTTGAAAAAGAGATACAAAAAGTTAAGGGTGTTTCTAAAACATATTCTTACTGGTCCACAGGTGGTGCACCAACGATGCGCTCAACCGATGGCAAGGCCGGTTTTATTCTTGTCTATGCTGATTTAAAGGCGAATGATTTCAAAGGCTTCAGCGCTATTGGTGCAGCCATTCAAGAGCGCTTTGATGGTAATTACCAAGGACTGGAGGTCTATGCCGGTGGTGGTGCTGTCATTACCCATGCAATTAACCATAAAATCGAAAAAGACCTACTGCTTGCCGAAACCATTGCAATTCCTTTAACTTTTCTACTGTTGATTTTTGTTTTTGGTGCAATGGTCGCCTCAGCTATGCCCCTCTTTGTTGGAGTAAGTGCAATTTTGGGCTCATTCTTTTTGATTTTTCTCCTGACGCAGTTCACCAACGTGAGCGTTTTTGCACTTAATCTCATTACTGGCCTCGGGCTTGGATTAGGTATTGATTACGCACTCCTGATGGTTAACCGATTCCGGGAAGAGCTCCACCACGGCAAAAGTGTTGATGAGTCGGTAATAAGAACAGTTGCAACTGCTGGTAAGACCGTCTTTTATTCAGGCCTAACCGTCTTTGTTACGATGGCATCTCTGTTGTTCTTTCCGCTCAATTTCCTTAAATCCTTTGGCTATGCGGGAATTTCCGTCATCTCACTGGCAGTTGTCGGTGCAGTCATTGCACTTCCCGCGCTGATGGCGATCTTGGGTGAAAGAGTAGACAAGGGTGTTGTTCGTAAAAGCGCGATCACTCCAAAGGAAGATGGCCGTTGGGCCCAGACTGCACGAACAGTTATGCGCAGACCGATTCCGGTAGTTATCGCCTCACTGATAATTCTGGGAATCATGGCCTTACCGATTGCAAACATAGCTTTCGCTCAGATTGATTCACGGGTATTGCCAGCTACCGATCGAGCAGCAATCTCATCGCAAGTGATAGAAACCCGCTTTGATGGCTTGCTGGGTAGCCCAATTGAAGTTGTCGTTCCAAATGGTGTCGGACGTGAACCCGAAATTTTAGATTATTTGGCGCAGGTAAAAGCAGTACCTGGAATCGTGCGTATCGGTGAAATCGAAACTTACGGTAAAGATATTCGTGTACAAGTTATCTCCTCCGTAGCATCCCGCAGTACTGCATCTGAACAGGTTATTCACGATATCCGTGCATTAAATTCACCTACCGGAACTTTAATCGGTGGTGCTGCCGCAGACTTTACCGACTCCCAAGATGGCATTGCGAGCAAACTTCCCTTCGCTTTGGGTTGGATTGCGCTCACCGTTTTGATTTTAATCTTTGTATTTACTGGCTCGATAATTTTGCCGCTCAAAGCCGTGCTCCTTAACGGACTCTCCCTATGCGCAACCCTTGGTGCAATCTCCTGGATATTTATTGATGGTCATCTGAAGTGGTTGATGGGTGACTTCACAGTGACTGGAACCCTTGATACGGGTTCAGTCATTTTAGTTGCCGTCGTTGTCTTCGGTCTTTCAATGGACTACGAACTATTCCTTCTCTCGCGCATCCGCGAAGAACATCTTTCAGGTAAATCAAATGTTGAATCCGTGGCCGTTGGCCTTCAACGTTCAGCCAGAATCATTACAGCTGCAGCATTACTTCTAGCCGTAGTCTTTGCAACTTTTATGATCAGTGGCGTCACTTCAATCAAGATGCTTGGCTTTGGCGTAGCGCTTGCAGTCTTACTTGATGCAACGCTAGTTCGAGCGCTCTTAGTTCCAGCGCTCATGCGTTTATTTGGTGAGCGAAACTGGTGGGCACCGCAATGGATGCAGCGTTTTACTTTAAAACACTAACCACCTTGACTTAAGTTATTTGCTCATCTCTTCACGGATAGCCTGCGCGAATAGATCTACATCCTCTTCGGTTGTATCCCACGAACACATCCAGCGAACCTCGCCGGTGGCCTGGTTCCAAACGTAAAATCGGAATCTCTTTTGAAGTCGCTCAGTTACGGCAAGAGGGATGAGTGCGAAAACTGAATTCGCTTCAACTCTTCGTGCAATCTTCACGCCTTGAATCTGACTTACGGCAGTCTCTAAACGCTTAGCCATTTTATTTGCATGCCCTGCATTGTTAAGCCATAAATCCGCCTCAAGGAGTGCCTCTAACTGCGCACTGATAAATCGCATCTTGGAAGCTAACTGCATAGAGCTCTTACGAAGATATGGAATATTCAGTGAAATATCAGGGTTAAGCGATACCACCGCCTCGCATCCCATTCCGCCATTCTTAGTTCCACCAAATGAAAGCACATCCACTCCGGCGTCAGTGGTGAAATCTCGAAGGCCAACTCCTAGAGATGCCGCTGCATTAGCGATACGCGCACCCTCCATATGTAGTTTCATCCCGAGAGAGTGAACGTACTCAGAGAGCTCCTTGACCTCATCAACGCTATAAAGAGTTCCGAGTTCAGTAACTTGAGTAATGCTGACTACGGCAGGTTGTGCACGATGCACGTCGCCAAAACCCCATGCTTGTTGAGAGATTAATTCTGGAGTCAACTTTCCATCCTCAGTCGGGATGCTCCATAATTTAATTCCGGCTACTTTTTCTGGGGCTCCACCTTCATCGACATTTAAATGTGATGTCGAAGCGCAGATCACTGCCTCCCATGATGAGAGCATTCCCTGAAGGCTGACTACATTTGCGCCAGTTCCATTAAATAATGGAAAGGTTTGCGCGCTCTCTCCAAAGTGGCGAGTGAAAACATTTGCCATTCTCTGCGTAACATCATCATCGCCATATGCAATTTGATGTCCGTTGTTTGCCAGAACCATCGCCTCAAGAATCTGAGGGTGAACTCCGGCATAGTTATCACTTGCAAAACCTCGCCAAATTTGAGCAGTCATAGGCTCAGTATTGTCTATAAACAAAAGCATGCAATTGAAAACAGAAATAAGTGTCCTCGGCCGGAGTCGGACCGGCGACCTACCGCTTAGGAGGCGATTGCTCTATCCACTGAGCTACGAGGACCTTCGTATAACAGGGGCAATCTTGTCATGAATTATGGGGAGGGCTAGACTCAATAATCTAATGTAAAGGATG
>CAXNCU010000021.1:0-14319 GCA_964200985.1 Candidatus Planktophila sp. | reverse complement strand
ACCCCGCGGCGAGGGGATCGGTTATTTGACCCCGCCACGGCAGCTAAGGAGGAGACTGCGCAACATGTCCTAAGGGTAACCCGTAACCCATTTATTGAGCAAGCCAACCTTTAAACTGTCTCATATGGCAACTTTCGATAATCAATTGCTGGATTTATTTGATTCAGCCCGTTCTATTTGCGACCAATCTGATCAGAGTCGATGGAACGGTGAAGACTGGAGCCCTGCAATCATTCTTGGCCACCTGGTGGACGTTGATAAGCAAGTTTGGATGGTGCGATTCGAACTTATGCGCTCGGCAATGCACAATGGAGCAACAATCCCTCAACTAGTGTGGTGGGAGCCGGATGGAGTTGAGACTGCCCGCAAGTATGCAAATTCGACACTCGCTGAAGTAAAGGCGAGTTTTCTATCCAGCCGTGAATATATGCTCAGTTATCTATCACTACTTTCCGCAAGTGAGCTACTTGCGCCGGCCCTTCATCAGGTTTTTGGCGAGATTACAATCGAATCGATGCTCCAAATAATTCTTAATCACGACAGAGAGCACAGTGAAACGCTAAAAAGTAACTCTGCGTAGTCACCGAATATGCAATAATTCAATCGACTTCTGATTGGCAAATCTATGAGAGTGGCCCACGCATTGTGGGTCATTTTCTTTTTCCAGACTTATGCACAACTTATGATTAAAAATATTTTAAGAATAACAGCAGTGCCATCCTTTGTGGGCGGTGTTGATGTGGTGTAACGGTTAGCACATCCGTTTTTGCCAATCAGAAGGTGCGGGTTCAATTCCCGTCATCAACTCCGAAGTCTCAATTCCACAGAATGACATATGGCAAAGGTCAATTAACTCTATGTTATTGAGCTAAGGGTCTCGAGGAAACTCGAGGCCCTTTCCAATTAAAGAACTGGCAAATATCTATCTAATTCGTAAGCGCTCACCTGACGACTGTAATCGAGCCATTCGGCGCGCTTATTACGAAGTACATATTCAAATACATGCTCACCTAGAGTTTCACGCACTAAAGCGCTCTTTTCCATCTGCAGAATCGCTTCATTCAGATCGGTTGGAAGAGAGATTGGATCATTGGAATCGCTCAATACATAGCTTTCTTCAACGCCTTTTAGCCCGGCGGCCAACATCACGGCATAGGCAAGGTATGGATTACAGGCAGTATCTGGAGATCTAAATTCAATGCGCGTTGAGTTTTCTTTGCCTGGCTTATACATAGGAAGGCGCACAAGTGCTCCGCGATTACTTGGCCCCCAGTTAATAACTGCAGGTGCCTCTCCCCCGCCATGAAGGCGCTTATACGAGTTCACCCATTGATTAGTAACAGCAGTGATCTCTGGTGCGTGTTTGAGAATACCTGCAATAAATGAACGACCGACGTTAGATAAGTTGTACTGGGCCTTTGCATCATAGAAAGCATTTTCTTCGCCCTTAAATAATGAAACGTGTGTATGCATTCCGCTACCTGGATGATCGGTAAAGGGTTTTGGCATAAAGGATGCATAAAAGCCCTGATCCATTGCGACCTCTTTGATGACATGGCGAAAAGTCATGATGTTATCGGCCGTTGTTAAGGCATCGGCATCGCGCAGATCAATCTCCTGCTGACCTGGGCCACCCTCGTGATGTGAAAACTCAACGGAGATTCCCATCGCCTCAAGCAAGGTAATTGCTTGGCGCCTGAAATCATGACCGACAACTGCAGGAGTGTGATCGAAATAGCCACCTTGATCAACTGGGATAGGTGCAACGCCAACCTCGGGCATCGATTTAAATAAGAAGAACTCGATTTCTGGGTGGGTGTAACAGGTGTAACCCATGCTTGCCGCTTTATCCAATATGCGACGCAAAACATTGCGAGGATCCGCTGGTGAAGGTTGTCCATCTGGCATCGTAATATCGCAGAACATTCTCGCCGCACCTGGAGACTCTGTGCGCCATGGAAGAACTGAAAATGTAGTTGGATCAGGTTTTGCTAACATGTCGGATTCGGTGACACGGGCAAATCCTTCAATCGCTGAACCGTCAAAACCGATTCCCTCATCAAAGGCGTTCTCGAGTTCGGCCGGTGCGATTGCTACAGATTTTAGAAAACCCAAAACATCGGTGAACCATAAACGGACAAAACGAATATTTCGCTCTTCTATCGTGCGCAGAACGAACTCTTGCTGCTTATCGGTGTCTATGGACATGTCTGACATTCTTCCAAATGCAGGTTACGGCCGTGTTAACTGATTAAATGACGAAAAACTCACTGCTTTCAAGGGTGCTTTGCGCTGGAATGCTCTTCGTTATGACCACGTTGGCACTAATACGTGCGCCATGGCCGATCGTAATATCGCCAATAACTCGCGCGCCTGCTCCGATAACAACATTATTTTCAATCGTCGGATGACGCTTGCCCAGAACATATGTACGGGCGCCTAAAGTCACATCGTGATACATCATGACATCATCACCAATAATGGCAGTTGCTCCAATGACTACGCCCATTCCATGATCAATGAAGAAGCGACGTCCGATTGTGGCCGCTGGGTGGATTTCAATCCCAGTTGCTGTACGCACCCAGTTAGAGAAAATACGTGCGACAAGTTTTAAGTTAATACGCCATAAAAAATTAGCGACGCGATAACCCCACAAAGCGTGCAGACCTGGGTAGGCCAGAGCCACCTCAAGGCGATTTCTCGCAGCAGGATCTTTAACTAGTGCGTTGTCGAGGTCTTCTAATAATCTTGAAATCATCTACAGGCTACTCGGCTAAATCCTGGTACAGGATTGTTGATAGGTAGCGCTCACCGGATGAGGCGAGAATTACAGCAATATTCTTGCCTGCAAACTCTGGACGCTTGGCAATCTCAGTAGCTGCCCACAACGTTGCACCCGATGAGATTCCAGCCAATATTCCCTCTTCAGCTGCGGCCCTGCGCGCATATTTAATTGCATCATCTGCAGTTGCATCCAAAATCTCGTCATAGACGGTGCGATCTAGAATATTTGGAATGAAGTTCGCCCCAATGCCTTGAAGTGGGTGTGGCCCGGGTGCTCCGCCGTTTAAGATCGGTGAAGCTGCTGGCTCAACGCCAAAGACTTTGATTCCTGGATTCTTCTCTTTTAAGAATCGGCCAGTACCTGTGATCGTTCCGCCGGTACCAATTCCTGAAACAAAGGCATCGACTTTCCCATCTAGATCGCGCCAAATTTCTGGACCGGTTGTTGCATAGTGGATTGCAGGACCAGCCTCATTTTCAAACTGGCGAACTAAAACCGCGCCGGATGCACTTAATTTTTCAGCTGCAGCAACTGCACCTTTCATTCCCTCTGCTGCTGGAGTTAAAACTAACTCGGCACCGAAGGCCAGGATGAGTTTGCGGCGCTCTTTTGATACAGACTCTGGCATTGTAAAAATAGACTTATAACCGCGGGCTGCAGCAACCATTGCCACTGCGATACCAGTATTACCTGATGTCGCCTCAACAACTGTTCCACCCGGCTTGAGTGCACCACTTGCTTCGGCGGCATCAATCATTGCAATTCCCAAGCGATCCTTCACTGAAGATGTTGGGTTATAGAACTCCAACTTTGCAAAGACATTTCCTTGAGCGCCATCGGTCAACTTATTGATGCGAACTAGTGGGGTATTGGCAAAAGCCTCTGTGATGCTGTTATAAATTGTCATAATTCTCCCTAGAAATAAAGTGAAATAGTTAATAGAAATTTAAAGCGGGCGAAGGTGCAACTAGAATCAGCAGCTGCAAGAAGTAGACAAGCAAAAATCAACTATCCGGTTACGTGTAAAAAACCAGGTGATAATCGATTGCATGGCCCCAAGTTTACCCACAAAGCCAATTTAAGCCACTTGCGAACCGTTTGCAGAATTAGCTCTGGCTCCAGCGTGAAGTCATCGGCAATCTGCGATCTTTTCCAAAGGCTCTCATCGAAACTTTCGTGCCTGGTGGATACTGGCGTCGCTTGTATTCAGCTCTATCAACCAGACCTATAACACGGGTAACAAGTGCCGGCTCAAAGCCATCCTTAATTAAGATTTCAAATCCGTGATCCTCATCGACGTATGAGCGCAGGACTTGATCGAGCAGAATGTAATCAGGCAGAGAGTCACTATCTTTTTGATCCGGGCGAAGCTCGGCGCTGGGCTCTTTAGTAATTGAGCGCTCGGGAATTGGAGGTGTTAAACCTTTGGCCAATGCTTCTTGATTTCGCCAGGTGGCCAAGGCCCACACATCGGTCTTATAAATATCTTTAATCGGCGCAAAGCCACCAACTGCGTCCCCATAAAGTGTTGAATACCCAACGGCCAACTCGCTCTTGTTTCCAGTTGCTAAAACAATATGGCCCTCGGCATTTGAGATTCCCATCAAAGTCGTACCCCGAACGCGAGCCTGAAGATTTTCCTCAGCTACTCCCGTTAAATTCAGATTTGTCATAAAGGAATCGACCATTGGCGCAATTGACTGAATCCGAAAATTAATTCCAGTTGCATCGGCTAAAGCTTGGGCATCTTCTACTGAGTGGCCCGATGAGTACTTGCTCGGCATCGCAACCCCATAAACGTTGGAGGCGCCAACTGCATCGATTGCAATTGCCGCCACTAACGCCGAATCAATTCCTCCTGATAATCCAAGCACTACCGAGCTAAAACCATTCTTGGAGATGTAATCGCGCAGACCCACAACTAAGCCTTGCCACATCTCGGCCTCATCACTTAGGCGCGCTGCAACACTAGATGAAAGCTCTTTTGTAATTTCGCCGCCTTCACTTGAAATAATGAGATCTGGAGTTGAAGTACCGACGCTGCATTCAATATCGACAATCATAAGAACGTCATCGAACTGCGGGGCACGGGCGATTAAAGCTCCGGTTTTATCTACAACAATTGTGTCTCCATCAAAAACTAAATCATCCTGCCCTCCGGTCATATTGACGTAGGCCAGCGGAGCTCCAACTTCTTTGGCACGCTTTTGAACAAGGGCCAACCGCACATCGTCTTTGTTGCGCTCATAAGGAGATCCGTTAGGTACAACAAGTAAACCTGGGGTACGGGCAGCGATATCGGCAAGTGAGTGCCAGATGTCTTCGCAAATCGCAACGGCGACATCGACGCCATGGATTCGAACAACAAGGCTTTGGTTCCCGGCAGTGAAATTTCTAAACTCATCAAAGACGCCATAGTTCGGTAAATGGCGTTTAACGTAGCGGGCCTTAACTTCGCCTTCAGAAATAATTGCGAGCGCATTTTGTGGGGCACCTGCAGGAGATGTGTCTAGATAGCCCACCATGGCAACAATGTCACCGCGCACGCCTTTGGCGATTTCAAGCAGGGAGGCCTTACTAGCGATTTGAAATGACGGGCGAAGCGCTAAATCTTCAACTGGATATCCGGTGACGATCATCTCTGGAAAGAGCACGATATGGGCGCTAGATTTCTTAGCCGATTCAATCGATGATGCGATTAATGCCCTATTGCCCACAAGGTCGCCCACGGTTGGGTTAATTTGGGCCAGCGCCACACGCAGCTTCATTTTTCAAGAGTAACAGGAGTACGCTTATCTCAAGTTAATCGGCGAGTCTACGAGCCGATCAATGCGAATAGCCCGGGGACCTGCGATTGCAGGCACCGAGGAGAGGACATCACATGGAAGCCATATATGGCGGTGCAATGCATCGACGCGTCACGATTGTAGATTTAGCTGCAGCTAAAAAACGCGGCGAAAAGTGGGTGATGCTCACTTCTTATGAACAGATGACGGCCGAGATTTTTGACGAGGCAGGCATACCGGTCTTGCTCGTGGGAGATAGCGCCGGAAATAATTTCCTAGGCTTTGAGAACACTATTCCTGTCACAGTCGATGAGTTAATCCCCCTCACTCGAGCCGTTGTGCGAGCCAGCAAGTCGGCAATGGTCATAGCAGATCTGCCTTTTGGATCCTATGAAAGCTCACCTGAGCAGGCACTTGCCACGAGTACTCGATTCTTCAAAGAGGCCGGTGCAATGGGAGTAAAGATAGAGGGTGCGCATATAGAAACAATTGAAAAACTTGTAGCATCCGGAATTCCAGTAATGGGCCATGTTGGCCTGACTCCCCAATCACTCCACCAGCTCGGCGGTTATAGAGTCCAAGGGCGCAGTGATGGTGATGCAATTCTTCAAGCCGCACTGGCTATTGAAAAGGCGGGGGCATTTGCGATTGTTCTCGAGCTAATGACTGCCGAACTTGCAGCCAGAATTACTGCCGCGCTCTCTATTCCAACTATCGGAATCGGTGCCGGAATTGATTGCGATGCTCAGGTTTTAGTGTGGACCGATCTCATGGGAATCACTAAGAATCCACCGAAATTGGCTAAGGCCTACCGAAATCTTCGGGCCGAGATGACGGCGGCGGCACAAGAGTTTGCCACCGACGTGAAATCCGGCGAATTCCCAGGTCCGAACCAGAGCTTCAACTAATCTTGCCCCCGTGGCTGGCATTGCGATAGATATTTCGCCCCTAAAAAACTCGCGGGATTTCCGCAATTTATGGAGTGCTGGGCTCATTACCTACCTCGGTTCAATGATTACCTATGTTGCCGTGCCCTTTCAGATAAAAGAGCTAACTCACTCATATCTAGCGGTAGGGCTGAGCGGTTTGGTCGAAATCCTGCCTCTAATTATCTTCGGTCTATACGGTGGAGTATTAGCCGATGCCGTTGATCGAAAGAAAATGGTTTGGGCGACCGAGGCGGCTTCTCTTATTCTGACCGCCATCCTCTTCTTTAACGCCCTTATGCCCCATCCGAATCTAGTTTTGATATATGTCGTCTCTGGATTATTTGCCGCCGTCAACGGACTGCAGCGCCCGAGTATGGATGCAGCTCTCCCCCGATTAGTCGAGCATAAAGACATGGCAGCAGCCAGTGCGCTGATGAGTATCCGCTGGCAACTTGGCGTAATCGTCGGTCCGACCATCGGCGGAATTATTATTTCAAGTTTTTCAATTTCGGCTGGCTATGCCGTGGATGTTTTCACTTTTATAATCTCGCTAATATTTTTATCTCGTGTGCGCTCGATTCCAGCCTCGAAAGAGGCCGAAAAGCCATCTCTGGCAGGCTTATTGGAGGGTATTCGTTACGCCTTTCGCCGCCAAGATTTATTAGGGACATACCTAATCGATCTTGCCGCGATGTTTTTTGCGATGCCAATGGCCCTAATTCCTTTTTGGGCCGACCAACTTGGAACTCCGTGGGCTTTAGGTTTGATGTATGCCGCGGGAACAGTTGGATCGGTCATCATCACTTTGACTTCGGGTTGGACAAAGAATTATTCACGTCATGGTCGCGCCATCATGTGGGCGGCGATGGGATGGGGAACAGCTATCGCCCTTTCCGGTATATGGAACTCCCTCATACTGGTCCTGATTTTTCTGACTTTGGCCGGAGCATCTGACATGGTCAGCGCCCTCTTCCGATCGACGATGTGGAACCAAACTATTCCCGATAATTTGCGGGGACGCCTTGCTGGAATCGAACTTCTTTCTTATTCAATCGGACCACTGGCAGGCCAGATGCGAGCGGCTGGAATGGCCGCTGTTACTAGCCTGTCATTTTCAGTAACTTCTGGAGGAATCATCTGTGTCATTGTTGTGGCATTACTGGCCAGTTTTATGCCTAAATTTCGCAAATACGACGCCAAAACCAATGAATTTGCCCTTGCAAAACTTCGAGAAAATGAATTAAGGGATCAGAGTTGAATGAAATTCTCGTCGATTTTTTCACGAATGCATAAAAAAAATAAAAAAAGAAATTCCGACACGCGCTAAATTATTTCTCCCACAGTGTGGCATTTTCTCCTATTTAGTGTCACGCTTATCCACGAAAAGGTTTGGGTGACGGATCCGAACCATTCCGATAGGAGATCCACGTGGCCGCAGCAAAGAAAGCAGCACCAAAGAAGCGCAAGAAGGCAGCAGCACCAGCTGCTCCAAAGAAGCGCAAGAAGGCAGCCGTAAAGGCAGCAGCACCAAAGAAGCGCAAGAAGGCAGCAGCTAAGAAAGCTGCTCCAAAGAAGCGCAAGAAGGCAGCAGCTAAGAAAGCTGCTCCAAAGAAGCGCAAGAAGGCAGCAGCAGCACCTGCAGCTGCTCCAAAGAAGCGCCGCCGCAAGAAGGCAGCTGCTAAGAAGTAATTATCAATTAAAAAAACCCGCCACTTTATGTGGCGGGTTTTTTTATGTCACTTTTCTATTCGTCGAGTACCTCGGTTCGAAGGGATGCTTCTATCCTAGAAAAAATCTGTGCCAGTATTTCTTGATCACCGATAGATAAGTGCTCAAGAAATCGCGATCGCACACTGTCAACATGGTCGGGCGCGGCAGCAACAATCGCCTTCCATCCCTTTGCCGTCATCACTGCAAAATATCCACGTTTATCTGATGGACATGCCTCACGTTTAACCCATCCAGCTTTCTCCATTACCTTCATTCGGTGCGATAAACGCGAGCGGGATAAAAGCGTCATCGCTGCTAATTCGCTCATTCGCAAGCGCCGATCGGGGGCATCACTTAGTTGCGCCAAGATTTCATAGTCGGGCATTGAGAGATCGTGGCCATCTAAATCATTGTCTAATGCCTCTAATAAGCGACGGCTGGCAATGATGTAGCTGCGCCAGGCTCTCATCTCGGCTGGGTTAAGCCAGGCCGGTGCGGTAGCGTTTTCACTTGGCATGAGGACAGTCTACGCTAACGGTTGAACTTTCAACTACTTATTTTGTTAGGGGTTTTTGCGCGTGAGTATTAGCACTAGCGGTTTAGATTTCGCCCACATCGACTCAACGGTTCGAATCCAAGATGATCTCTATCGCTACTTCAATGGTGCTTGGCTCAAAAGCGCCGTGATTCCTGCCGATCGCGCTACCGATGGAGCTTTCGTAACCCTTAGAGACTTATCAGAAAAACAGGTCCGCGCCATTATTGAGAGTGCAACTGGCTCAGAAGAGGCTCGTAAGATTTCTGACCTCTATGCCTCTTTTATGGCAGCCGATGCGATCGAAACTAAGGGCTTTACTCCAATTCTTAGCGACCTTGCCAAGTGTGATTCGATTCAAAGTTTGAGTGATTTTATTTCAACAATGTCGTGGCTCGAGGCTCGCGGTCTTGGAGGCGTCTTTGGCTCCTATATCTACGCCGACCAGATGGATGCATCGACAAATATCTTGTATCTAGCCCAAGGTGGGATTTCACTTCCCGATGAGTCCTACTACCGCGAGGAGCAATACTCTGAAATTCGCAAGGCCTACCTGCTCCATGTTGAAAAAATGTTTTCCCTCGTCGGAATTTCAGATGGCGCGGCGTTGGCGGCGAAGATTCTCGCCCTTGAAACTACGATCGCTAGTCATCACTATGACGCAGTTAAAAACCGTGATGCAACGCTGACATATAACAAGATGAACCGGGCAGAAGTTGTTGCATTGATGCCCGCATTTGATTTCGATCTCTACCTTTCTGCAGGTGAAATCCCCTCGGTGGTTCTAGAGTCAGTCATTGTCCAGCAGCCACCATTTTTCCAAGCACTGTCTACGATCCTCTCTGCATTCGATCGTGACTCTTGGGTCGCATGGCTTAAGTGGAACATCATCAGCGGCTCGGCTCCATATCTTTCAAGTGCCCTGGTCAACCAAAACTTTTCTTTCTACGGCAAGACGCTTTCTGGCACGCCCGAACTTCGCGAGCGCTGGAAGAGAGCGGTATCAATTGTTGAGGGCTCTCTCGGTGAGGCCGTCGGCAAGGTATATGTCGAGGCGCACTTCCCGCCAGAGGCTAAAACGCGTATGGAAACCCTCGTTGCCAACTTGATCGAGGCATACCGCATCAGCATTAACGCTATCGATTGGATGAGCGAGGAGACAAAGCTCAAGGCCTTGGAAAAGCTGGGCAAGTTCACTCCGAAGATTGGCTACCCAAATAAGTGGCGTGACTATTCGGCGCTACACATGAACCCAGATGACCTCTTTGAAAATATCGGCCACGTGACAAAGTTTCAACGCGATTTCGAACTGGCCAAAATCGGTAAGCCCGTTGATCGCGATGAGTGGCACATGACCCCACAGACGGTAAATGCCTATTACAACCCAGTCATGAATGAGATCGTCTTTCCAGCTGCGATTTTGCAACCCCCATTCTTTGGATTGGGCGCAGATGATGCCGTTAACTATGGAGGAATCGGTGCAGTCATCGGACATGAAATCGGACATGGCTTTGATGACCAGGGTTCAAAATACGACGGCGATGGAGCCCTTAATAACTGGTGGAGTAATGCCGATCGCGCAGCATTTGAACTTCGCTCTAACGCCCTCATTGCCCAGTACAACGAACTTCATCCTGAAGAGACACCTGACATCACCGTAAACGGCGCACTGACCGTTGGTGAAAATATCGGTGACCTAGGTGGCCTTGCTATCGCCTATAAGGCCTACCAAATCTCATTAGCCGGCAAGGCATCCCCTGTCATCGATGAGTTAACTGGAGAGCAGCGTTTATTTCTTGGGTGGGCACAAGTCTGGCGTGGAAAGGTTCGACCTGAAGAGCAACGCCGGCGGATTGCTACAGATCCTCACTCCCCTAGCGAGTTTCGCTGTAACACCATCGTTAGTAATTTTACGCCATTTTATGATGCCTTCGATGTGACTGAAAAGGATGCGCTCTGGATGGATGAAAAATCACGAGTTCAGATTTGGTAACTGGTGAATTTCTCATTTGATATAAAACTCGCCGAAGGTAACTCTTTGGCGCGCGTTGGCACAATCACAACTCCACATGGTCAGATTCAGACTCCTGCTTTTATTCCAGTCGGCACTAAAGCCACCGTTAAATCTGTTCTTCCTGAGGCGATGGCCGATCTTGGTTCGCAAGCACTCCTTGCAAATGCATATCACCTCTATTTGCAGCCTGGCTCCGACATCCTCGATGAGGCTGGCGGGCTAAGCGAATTCATGAACTGGCCGGGGCCGACTATTACCGACTCGGGTGGCTTTCAAGTTTTATCTCTCGGTGTTGGCTTTAAAAAAGTCTTAGCGATGGATGCAAAGACTTTCCGGCGAGATGATGTCATCGCCGATAATAAGGAGCGCCTGGCCCATGTCGATGATGAGGGCGTCACTTTTAAATCCCACCTCGATGGCTCGATGCATCGCTTTACCCCCGAGATTTCTATGCAGGTTCAGCACCAGATCGGTGCCGACATCATGTTCGCATTTGATGAGTGCACGACTTTGCATAACACCCGTCGCTATCAAGAGTTGGCAATGGATCGCACATATGCCTGGGCGATGCGTTGTCTGGACGAGCACAAGCGCCTAACAGATGAGCGAATCGGTAAGCCCTACCAGGCCCTCTTCGGCGTCATCCAAGGCGCCCAGTACGAAGATCTGCGTAAAAAAGCCGCCACCGATCTGGGGTCGATGCAATCATCGGGTCAGTCATTCGATGGCTTTGGAATTGGCGGGGCGTTAGACAAAAGCGCCTTGGGCACGATCCTTACCTGGGTCAATCAGATTCTTCCGGCAGATAAACCGAAGCATTTATTGGGGATCGGCGCCCCGGAGGATTTATTTGTCGGTGTTGAAAATGGAATCGATACTTTTGACTGCGTTTTAGCCTCGCGTATTGCACGTACGAGCGCCGTGTACACGATGGAGGGGCGTTTTAACCTATCTAACAGCCGTTTTAAGCGGGATTTCACGGCAATAGATGATGAATGTGACTGCTACACCTGTACGCATTACACACGGGCTTATATGCACCATGTTTTTCGTGGCAAAGAGATGATTTCGGCAACGCTTGCAACGATTCATAACGAGCGATTCATAGTGCGCTTAGTTGATCAGATGCGACAGGCGCTTATTGATGGAAACTTCGCCGATATGAAGGCCGATTTCCTTGGCCGCTACTCCCATCGCAGTGGCCAAGCCAGCAACTAGAAGTTCTTACTTCTTAAGGGCTAAGCGCGCCTCGCGACGGATGCGCTGTTCGGCTGGATCTGGAACAGGAACGGCTGAAATCAAAAGCTTGGTGTAATCATGTTGGGGGTGCTTCAAAATCTGATCGCGCTCGCCAACTTCGGCAAGGAAACCATTGTGCATCACTGCAATTCGGTGGGCCAAGATGTCAACAACAGCTAAATCGTGAGAGATAAACAAGCAAGCAAAGTTCAACTTGCCTTGTAGCTCCTGCAAGAGGTCCAAGAAGCGGGCTTGAACAGAGACATCGAGCGCTGATGTTGGTTCATCGGCGATAAGTAGATCTGGAGTTAGGGCGAGTGCACGTGCGATACCTACGCGCTGGCGTTGTCCACCCGATAGCTCATGTGGGTAGCGGTTGCGATAACTACGTGGAAGCTCAACCTGATCTAGTAACTCTTCGACACGTCTGTCCAGCTCGGCGCCCTTTGCATCTCCTGATAGGAAGAGTGGCTCTCCAATACTTTCACCAATAGGTAAACGAGGATTCAAAGAACTTGCCGGATCTTGGAAAACAATTCCAGTGTGTCTGCGAATTTCACGTAACTCTTTATCGCTTGGCTTAGAAATATCTCGCCCGGCAACTTCGATGCTGCCTTCCACAATGGGTAGAAGTCCAATTGCGGCGCGGCCAACTGTAGTTTTGCCGGAACCTGACTCACCAACGAGGCCGACGATTTCTCCTGGGAAAATCTCTAGACTGAAATCGGTAACAGCGCGGAATGCTGGGATGCGACCATTTTTTGGATATTCAATAGAGACATTCTTCATGCGAAGAACTGGCTCTTGGCTCTTTTGCTCTTTAGACAATGTTCGCACCGCGACTGAACCAAGCTTTGGCACAGCTGCAAGAAGTTGTTGAGTGTATGGATGCGCAGGGCGGTTGAAAATCTGATCAGCCGTTCCCTTTTCTACACACAATCCATCTTTCATAACCAAGATGTCATCTGCAAGATCTGCGACAACTCCCATGTCATGTGTAATCAGCAAAATTGCAGAGTTAAGTCTGTCTTTGAGTCCGCGGATTAAATCCAAAATTTCAGCTTGAACGGTAACGTCAAGTGCGGTTGTTGGTTCATCGGCAACAAGCAGTGCAGGATCACAGGCCAGTGATTGCGCGATCATTGCACGCTGACGCTGACCACCAGAGAGTTGATGAGGGTACTTTTGGAAAGAGCCTTCCGGATTTGGAATCTCAACCATCGTAAGCAATTCAATGGCACGAGTCTTGGCCTCATTTGGACCGATATCAAAGTGGTTACGCAGCGTTTCAACAATCTGAAAGCCGATTGTGTACACAGGATTGAGCGCGGTCATCGGTTCTTGGAAGATATAGGCAACATCGCGACCGCGAATTTTGCGAAGCAGAGATTTCTTAGCCCCAATCATCTCTTCACCACGGACTTTTACGCTTCCTGAAACTCGTGCATTTGAAGCCAATAGGTCCATTAAACCCATTGCTGTCGTTGATTTACCTGAACCAGATTCACCTACGATTGCAAGTACTTTTCCTGCCTGTACCTGAAATTTCATGTCTATTGCAGCGGGGTACCAGACCCCATCAACCCAAAAGTCAACGCTGTAGTTATCTACCTCTAGAACCGCCTGCGACGATGTCGGGTTACTGGTGTTCATCTGTGTCATTGGAATTCTCCTGCAATAATGGGGGTATGCATGAAACTTTTCGTCCCAGAAGTAATTTTGCGTGGGCTGGCATTTCGATTCTGCTCATATGTCTTTTTGCCGTTAACAGTTTTGCTGTTAACGGCAACGCTCTTCAAATCTCCCTGGAACTGTTGATATGTGCTGTGTTGATCGCAATTGCCTGTGCAATCTGGATCAAACCCAAACTTGTTTTCGGGGATCACGCTCTTGAGGTTGTTAATCCTTTTAGAACTGAATCGATCGCCTACAAGGATGTGCTCGAACTTGAGACTCAATGGGCTCTCACCATTATTCACACTGGAGGTAAAACCACTGTTTGGGTTGCCCCAGCTAGTGGAAAGGGACGATGGATTGCTGAACAAAGGTTTGGCATGTTGGGAAGCAATATCCCTCTTTCCAAATCCCGTCATCTCCAATCCGAGACCATGAGCGGAAGCATGGACAGTTTTAGCGGACAGGCCGCTTACATGATTCGAGAGCGAATTAAGCGTCTTCACTAGCTGCTCTTCCCGCTGAGTTCTTTAGCCTTCATACGATCCTTGAAGGATAAATGTCTGCGTTGCCTTGGATCAAAGGCATCACGAAGTCCGTCACCAATAAAGTTAACGCACAGTGCAATAGTAACAATGAGAGAACCT
>CAXNCU010000020.1:0-14644 GCA_964200985.1 Candidatus Planktophila sp. | reverse complement strand
CGGCAGACAAATCACTCCAAAGATCTTTGAGCACTCCATTAATTCGGGCAACGACGATATCTTTATTCTCGGCAAAGAGATTGGTAGGGCGCACATCGGATTCGACCGAGCGCGCTTGACCATCTACCGTGATATCTATCGAGGACATGTGCTCAGCCTACCGAATGAAGCACGGCCATTGCTTGGATTTCTTCCGAAAAGGCCTGTGATGGCGCCAATGTGCGTCCATCGATAGATTCGATGGTCTGAGCGATTCGCAGACTACTGAGCAAAATAGCCGACTCCACGTTATTAATTCGCGAAATATGAAGCGGGGCAATCTTTACATCGCAGTAGTCGAGGACCAGTCCACGCATGATTCCAGGCAAAACTCCATCACTCGTCGGAGGTGTAATCCAGTTTCCATCGATTAGAAGAATGATATTTGAAACTGCTCCTTCGCAAATATTTCCTTCGGTGCTGGTAATAATCGCCTCATCAAAGCCGAGCGACTTCGCTTCCTCAAGAATGGCTAGTCGATCGCCATATGGATAGCTCTTCATCGTTTCGCCATGTGAAACCAGAGCCTGCTGATGAATGCGAACCTTGGCGGCTCTAGTAGGTGGCTCATAGGGAAGATGTACTGCCGCCCAACTACCATTTTTATCAAAGGAGATTCGTAGGAGGCCATCTGGTAGCGGCTCTGCGGTTAGTAGTTCATTAACTGCAGATTCAATCAAAGCAGTATTTGGAAATTCCAAACGCTTAATCAGTGCACTCTTTTGTGCACGATCCATGTGTCGGGTAAATGCATAGGCGAGGCCATTGACCGTGCGAATTGTTTCAAAAATTCCGGCGCCGATTAACCAGCCAGTCGAAGTGCAGGGAGCGTTTTCAATATCAACGAGTGCACCGTCATATGAGATCTTCATGAGAGCGATCCCCCAGCAATCGAGATTAATCTGCGCGCCTTCAACTGCGTCTCTTCCCATTCGCTGGCGGCATCACTGCCCCATGTTATGCCCGCCCCTGTACCGAATCGAAGCGAGCCATCTTTAAAGAAGATTCGAATAGCAACTGATAGTTCGCATTGATCACCTTCCACCCAACCAAGGACTCCGCAGTACGGCCCGCGTGCAGATTCATGCTCCTGAATTACTGTAACTGCCGATGACTTCGGTGCTCCGCTAATTGATCCAGGTGGTTGTAGTGCAGAAAAAATCTCACTCCAGGAAATTCCATCACGAAGCTCAGCCTCAATATCACTTACTAAATGCACTAAACCAGGATGTGGTTCAGAGGCCAATAAGCGCGGCACAGATACCGATCCATTTTTACTAATTGCACCCAAATCGTTGCGCATAAGATCTACGATCATCACATTTTCAGCCATATCTTTGGCACCAAAATGTCTTTGACCCGGAAGTTGTGTTCCTTTAATCGGCGAGGTTCGTACTTTATTTCCAAAACGTTTTAAGAATAACTCAGGTGAGGCCGATGCGATATTTAACCCTGGAATCTCTAGATAACTTGCCCACGGCGCCGGATTATTCACGAGAATTTCAGAGAAGAGGCCACGCAGGTTGCGCCCTTCTTCCAACGGTGTCGATAGCTCTCGACAGGCATTTACTTGATAGACCCAACCATCTGCAATTGCCGTGCGAATCTCTCTGACATATTCCATGTACTCAGATTCAGAGCGCGAAGAGCTCCAATCACCTTCCAGCTTTTTCCACTCATGGTGTGGAAAGCTAGCCTCAACGACTCGACCAAAACGGGCAGCGGTAAAAGCACCTTCAAAAGTTGTCGATACGGCCCAAAAACCACTCCTCTGAAGATCTGCTGGATCATGCGAAATCTCTAGAAGCTCGGTCGCTAAACGACCATTCATCCAAAAAAGCCCATCGCTTGTAATCACAGGCAAACGCTATCTATAGCTGGATATAAATGTCGTTATTAAGCGTGCTTGAGGCTCACAGCCTTGGCCGCTTCAACCAATCCGATTGTGTATGCATGCTGCGGATTTGTAAGGATGTCGATTGCGCTGCCCTCTTCCACAACGGCACCGGCGCTCATCACAATGATCGGCTCACACATGCGACCGACCACGGCGAGATCGTGGGAAACTAAAACGAGCCTGAGAGTAACTTCTCAAGTTTTCTTAGTTCAGCATCCATCCACCATCGACCACTAGATTCTGGCCGGTAATAAAGCCTGCATCATCGCTGCAGAGGAATGCAATCGCTGCGGCGATATCCTCGGGCCTGCCTCGTCGCTTAATTGATTGAACCTGCATGATGGGCGCTAAGGCAATGTCTTCTGCGTCTGGGACCATCTCGATCTCGGCCTCAGTACGGATAGCACCAGGGGTGACGGTATTGACCGTAATAAAATCCGGTCCAACCTCTCGGGCAAGTGTTCGGCTGAAGCCAACGGCGCCACCCTTGGCTGAGACGTAGTCGATGAGATTGCGTTGGCCGCTGAGAAAGGTCACCGAAGATAGGTTAACTATTCGGCCCCACCTTAGCTCCTCCATGTCAGCGATCACCGCACGTGAACAGAGAAACATTGACTTCAGGTTCACGGTCATAACTTCGTCCCATTGTTCTGGAGTCACGCTCTTCCAATTACGGTGCACCGCAGTGAGCCCAGCGTTATTCACGAGAATCGAAATCGCCCCGAGCATGCTTTGAACTTGAGCGATGAATTCCTTAACAGAGTTCTCCGAACTTACATCGCCAATGATTCCAATCGCCGTGTGCCCAGATGCCTGGAGTTGCTCTCCTTGTTGTATCACCGAAGGAGAGCGATCGATCAATGCAACTCTAAAACCAGCCTCTGCCAGCCTCTGCGCTGTTGCAAACCCAATTCCCCGTGCGGCTCCGGTTACTACAGCAACTCTGGCAGTCATTGCATTTCTCCTTTCAAATCAGGGCTCAATGCCGAAAGTCGAAATTCTAAAGCAGAGCAGGCGTGAACCTAAGTGAGAGTCCACTATTCGGAATAATTCAACAATCTCTATCGATGCTTACTGGACCCGTATACACATGACTGTTAAGTTCAATTCATTATTATTTCCGACGCGTGAGGATGCCATGAAATATCGTAAATTTGGAAATACCGATCTTACTGTTTCAGAAATTGGATTTGGAATGTGGCCAATCGGCGGAACAATAAAAGTTGGCGATTACGGTGTTGTAGATCAATCCGAAGCAATCAATGCGATTCATCGCGCCATGGATCTTGGAATCACGCTATTTGATACGGCTCCTGCTTACGGGGATGGTCATGGAGAAGAAGTTCTTGGTGAAGCACTTGTCGGTCAACGCGAGGCGGCCATCATTACGACTAAGTGTGCAGTTCGTTGGGATCATGATACAAAATCTTGGATTACTGATAGCTCAAAGGAATCAATCCTGGCCTCAGTAGAGAAAAGCCTCAGCCGATTACGAACTGATTACCTAGATATTTTGCTCATCCACGTTCCTGACCCAAATGTTGTTCCATCAGATGCCATGGCTGGTCTTGAATCCTTACAAAAAAGCGGCAAAGCTCGTTTTGTTGGTATTTCAAATTTTACTCTCGACCAAGTGCGCGAATACAGCAAATTTGGAACTCTCCACGCTCAACAAGTTGGATATAACATTTTTGATCGTCGCATTGAAAATGAGATGCTGCCCAAGTGCGTTGATATGGGACTGGGCGTCATGACATACGGTGCCTTATGCCACGGTTTGCTTTCCGGTGCTTGGACAGCTGCAACTAAATTTCCTGATGAAGATTGGCGATCAAAGGGTGATGTCTTTGGGCTTCCACTCTTAACGCCAGAGAACTTTGCACAGAACATTAGAACCACAGAACTACTACGAGATTTTGCTAAGGAAAGCGGCCATACCCTTGCTCAATTAGCGCTCACATGGGTATTGCACAATCAGAAAGTCTCCGTAGCTCTAGCTGGAATGCGCTCTGTAAATGAGGTTGAAGAAAATGTTAAGGCCGTTGACTGGCAACTCTCCTCGGCTGACATGTCCACAATTGCAGAGATTATGAAAAACGCTGTAGGAACGCAAGGGTCATCTCACTACACTGTGAATGATCACTAGCACACTCGCAATAGCTATTTCGAGTTAGCGATTACCAGACCGACCAGCCCCCATCTACTTTGAGATCTTGACCTGTTGTGTATGAAGCACCAGGAGATGCCAAGAAAACTCCAGCGGCGGCAATGTCTTTTGGACCACCTAAGCGGCGCATAGGAACGACTGAATAAAAAGCCTCCATCATCTCGTCCGACCCCATTCCAGCATCCTCGTTCATGTCCGAGCCGCTAAAACCACCTGGGCTCAACGTATTGATGCAGACATTAAAGGGTGCAAGGCGTGGCGCTAAGTAATGAGTGATGCCATGAACTGCATGCTTACTTGCAAAATAGGATGCGACATCCCAGTCCATGCCTGGATACAAAGCAGGGTTGCCTCCCATGGAGCCATAGACGGAGGAGATATTGATTATGCGCCCATAACCGTTATCCATCATCTTGGGAGCAAAGATTTGGCATAAGCGAAACATTGCATCAACATTGATAGCAAAAACATCGCGCCACTCCTTGAGAGAGACGGTCTTCCATGAACCGTTCGGTGCCGCGCCGGCACAATTTAAGAGAATATCTACCCGCCCTGCTTGAGCTTCAATCCTTTTCATGTCATCCTCATTTGTAATATCTGAGGCGATAACAATGCTCTTAGCACCAAATGCTGCCGCCAACTTAGCTGTCTCCTCTAAAGGGGCAAGACGACGTCCAACTAGAACTAAATTTGCTCCAGCTTCAGCAAAACCCAAAGCAATTTGTCGGCCAATTCCACTTCCGCCACCTGTGACAAGAGCGTTGAGACCATCTAGTTGCAGAATTCCTAAACCTGACATAGTTATTACCCCTCTATTTTGACGATGTTGAAGTTACGCCGGCCATTAATTGCAACAACTGCAGACGATCAACATCGGCTACATCTCCCTCAAATACAACTTCACCTAATCGCAGAACGACTACGCGGTCGGCGACCTTGAAAATTGTTTCGATATCATGACTAATAAAAATAATTCCAGCGTTGCGCTTTGCAAGCCTTCGAACAAGTGCTAAAACATTACTTGTTTGCTTCACACCCAGAGCTGCAGTTGGTTCGTCAAGAATTACAACTTTTACATCGCTTGTAGCGACGCGGGCAATAGCAACTGATTGCTTTTGGCCACCTGATAACAATCCAATAGAAAGGTCGTAGTCATCTAACTTAATACCAAGTTCGCCAAGGCGTTGTTGCGCGATCTCAAGACCCTTCCGATCATCTCGCAGCGAGAAGACACCCCAATTACGACGACGTGTTTCGGCACCAAGAATCAAGTTATATGCGGCCCCAAGATTTGGGCAAAGTGCTAAATCTTGATAGGTAGTTTGAATACCCGCTGCCCGTGCATCTTGCGGTGAATGCAGCAATACAGCTTCGCCGTTAATCTCCATTCGGCCACCATCAGGTTTGATTGCACCGCTAAGCATCTTGATAACGGTGCTCTTACCAGCTCCATTATCACCGAGCAGACACACAACTTCTCCTGGCATAACCTTGAAAGTTACATTCCTTACCGCGTTAACACTTCCGAAAGATTTCTCCAAGCCAATTGCTTGGATTGCCGGAACAAGGGATTCATCGCGAGAAAGTCGACGAGCCTCATGTGATTCTGAGTCTGCAATCTTGGTGCCAAGGTCTTTCATCTCATCCTCCGTCGGAAGATTGACCGCTGAGACCCTCACCTTTCTACGTCTGCGCGCGGAGATTTGATCGAATGTAAGTGCCAAGATGAGTACGGCTCCCTGACTAATGCTCTGCCAAAAGTCTGGCACTCCGGCAAAAATCACAACAGCATTGAGAACACCAATAGTTACCACCCCGATGAAGATTCCAAATGGGTGGCCCGTACCACCTGCAAATCCGACGCCTCCAAGAATCGCAGCGGTAAGAACATTGAGTGCAAAGTTATTGCCCATTGATGGGCTCGCGCTTCCAATTCTTGAGGTGGTCAAGAAAGCTACTAAACCAATAAGGAGGCCATTAATAACAAAAGCACCCAGCACGACATTTTTGGATGAGATACCAACAAGGTCAGCAGCTATTGGATTGCCACCTGTTGCATAAAGGCGAAGACCTACTACGGAGTTCAAAAGAAAGTAGCCGCCTCCAATGATGAGGACGGCAAAGATAATAACTGGCAGTGGGATTGGACCGACTTCTGCGCGTCCAACCCATGAATATGATGCGGGAAAATCAAAAACTGTTCTTGCATTTGTCATGACGTAAGCAAGGCCGGTGAGAACCGTAGCCATACCAATCGTGACAATCAGAGGGTTAACTTTGAGCGCCAAGACTAATTTACCGTTGATCAGCCCTAAGAAAGTTCCAACGCAAATGGCGGTTAAAAAACCAAGAAGCGTATTTTGAGTATGGAAGGCGACAAGAGCGGCAGAGACTGCAGTCAGTGAGTACATTCCACCGATTGATAAATCTACGTTGCCAGATATTAGAAGAAGTGAAGTTCCGAATGCAGCAATTCCTAGAGCAGTCACGTTGAGAATGATTGTGAAGGCATTACTGACTGTGAAGAAGCGTTCAAAAACTAAACCGCTGACGAGAATCATCGCAATACAAACAAACCCCAACCCAATTCGATTCGTTGGGTCCCAAGCACGTTCCGGACGAGTGCCGATTGCTAGCGCTCTCTTAAGAAGTGATTTTTCGGTATTCATTTTCTCCCCCATGCAAAGAATGTTTAGTCCGTTTTTAGGTCTGTTAATCTAAACGCCGTTTTTCCAGATATTGATTTCTTGCGAAACTACTCACTTCTTCGCTGAGAAATACAATCTGGAAAAACGGCGAGATTAGATCTTTGTACTTAGCCTCCGGTAATGATGTTACGGATGTACTGATCCTTAGTGTCGTAGGAGATGTTTCCCCACAACTTTGCAGCCGAGTTCTTTCCATTCTTGTAATCTTCGAAAGAACCTGATGGATCAGCTGTTGCTGCTCTAAATGCCATAACTTCATCCTTTGAAGCCAACTTAGTTGCAGTGACCTGATAGACCTGAGGAACGCTCTTGCCCTCTAGCCAGTCTGCAATGAATTGACCATATCCGTATGAAATTAGTGGATCATTGAAGGCCCATGTGTCGCGAACGAAAGTTCCCTTAGAAACTGCGTCTTGACCTGCAACCGAACCGTTCAAGCCAGAAGCGTAAATCTTATCTGTCGCTGGCTTCTTACCCTTAGAGACGAGGAATGCATTAACTCCAAGAACTGTGTCATCAGGTCCAATCCAGACATTGATATCTGGGTTCTTCTGAAGCAAAGTGCTTGCAAACTTGAAGCCCTCATCCTGGTTGATATCAACGAGTTCTAGGGATTCCACTAGTTCGATTCCAGCGCCACCCTCTTTAAGTGCGGCTTCAGTTCCGAGACGACGTGGAATAAGTGCTTCGATGTGATCGAGGATAAAGTTACAAACCTTGGCCTTTCCGCCCATGTTTGCATTAATCCACTCAACGGCGCCCTTGCCCTGGTCATAACCTAATGCGTATTGATCAGCCATTGTTTGTGCAGTAGCAGGAGGTGTAACGAAGAATGTTACGTGAACACCTGCGTCAATTGCCTTCTGCAATACAACTGCCTGTCCCGCAGCATCATCTGGTTGAACGATGACTCCGCCGACACCCTTTTGAAGTGCCTGTGAAATCTGGTCAACACCCTTAACTGGGTCAGTCTCTGAAACTATGAACTGATATTCAAGTCCGCGAGCTTTACATGCATTTGCAATGTTGTCACTGATCTGCTTGTAGTACTCATTGGCAACTGGTGTGAAGTATGCAACGCTCTTTGGTAGATCCGATGGAGCGCTTCCTGCTGCTGCCGCTGGATCAAAAGCTGCAAACTCTGAGAGCTTGGACTTGTTATTTTCTCCACCAGCATCTGCACCTGCATCTGCACCTGCATCTGCTGCTTCATCTGTATCCGATGATGAGCATGCAGCGAGCAAAGTTGAGCCGGCAACTACGGCGACTCCGCCGACTGCTACAGCCTTCAAAAACTTGCGACGGCCGAACTTTCCTGCCTCTGTTTCCATTTCCTCCATGTAGCTTTCCTCCCCCTAGTTTGCCGCTTTCCTGAAAAGCGAACTGCAGGCATCATGTCCTTATATTCATCTCCTGTGAAGAGTTTTTTCCCCAACATTTTTGAGGATTATCCGCATTGTGAGAAGAATCAAGCCTATGGACGGCTCGGGATTTATCGCGCCTGATCCACCTCTGCTTTAACTAGAGGCTCTCTCCTGTAGAACATGGCAGGCGACGTTATGATCAGATACAAGATTAAATAGTTGAGGCCTTTCAATAGAACACTTTTCCTCTGCCGCTGGGCAGCGAGTTCTGAAACTGCACCCTGATGGCGGATCAAATGGATTAGGAGGATCTCCAATTAGGATTACACGTTCGCGAGTAGATTCGATTTTAGGATCTGCCGTAGGCACCGCTGATAAAAGTGCTTGCGTATATGGGTGTGCAGGATTTTCAAAAACGTCCTTAACGCTTCCCGCCTCGACAATCCGCCCTAAATATAGAACTACTACATTGTCGGCAATTTCACTTGCCAGGGCAAGATCGTGGGTAACAAAAAGATAGCTGAGATTTCCCGCCTTTTGAATATCGGCAAGGAGCCTAACGACTTGAGCCTGCACAAGTACATCAAGAGCGCTAAGCGGCTCATCGAGTAGCAAAACTTCTGGCTGCACAATGAGAGCTCTAGCAATTGCAACTCTTTGCCGTTGTCCGCCACTGAGTTGATGCGGATAGCGCGAAAGCAGTTCTGGTTTGAGATCAACTTGAGAAAGAATCTCTTGAACCATTCGAGCACGAGAAGCTTTATCTCCAGTCTTAGTGATTACCAATGGTTCGGCGATAATTTCAGAGATTCGCATTCGAGGATTTAAACTACCGATTGGATCTTGAAAAACCATCTGAATGTGGTGACGTAATTCTGTTGCGGCCCTTGAATTCAATTGAGAAAAATTAGTGTCATTAAGGGTGATGGAGCCCCCTGATGCCTCAACTAGACCAATAATTGCCTTCAAAATGGTGCTTTTACCAGAGCCAGTCTCTCCGACAATCGCAGTGGTCGTTCCACGTACAAGGTCGAATGAAACATCGTCTACTGCGTGGACAACACCCTTCACCTTTGAAAAGAGTCGAGAACGAAAATTTACCGATAGTGACTCAACAGAGAGAGCAATCTGACTAGCGTCCATTACTCCCCCAAAATCTTAATGATTGACTCTCATCTACATGACGGAGCTTAGGAATGTTCGCCAGAAGCAGTTGCGTATATGGCTCTCTTGGATTGGCAAGAACCTGTCCTACGCCACCAGATTCAACAATATTTCCATCCTTCATAACGACAATACGATCAGCAACGCGTGCTACCACACCCAGATCATGGGAAATAAATATAAGCGACATGGAGAGAGATTTCTTGAGACGCAAAAGGAGATCGATAATTTGGGCTTGGACTGTAACGTCCAAGGCAGTTGTGGGCTCATCGGCAATCAAGAGTGAAGGGTCCCGAGAAAGTGCCGCTGCAATGACAACTCTCTGCTTCATTCCACCGCTGATTTCATGAGGGTATTGGTTAAGGCGACGCCCAGATTGAGAGATCTCCACCATATCTAGCAGTTCTTTTGCTCTCACCATCGCGTCGGCCTTACTCATCCCCCCATTAGCCATAAGCGGGTGTGTCAGTTGTTTACCAATCTTTAAAAGTGGATTCAGGGATGAGCTAGCATCTTGAAATATGTACCCAATTTGCGATCCCCGTATTTCTCTGTATTCATCCTGGCTGATCTTTAATAAGTTTTGACCTTTGAATAATATTTCGCCAGATAATTGGATATCGTTAGGATCGAGCAACCCCGCAATAGCAAAACCTAAAGTTGATTTGCCCGAGCCAGATTCGCCCACAAGGCCAACTGCTTCACCGGGTGCAACTTCCAAAGAGACACTATTGAGTGCCGGCGGACCCGGGACCCTCCAGAAGTCAACTGTCAGATTCTTTATTGAAACCAAAGATGGGGAGTTCACTATTTTTGACCACCATTCGCAGTAGCCGTCCCTTTTCGCAACAAAAGTTGCATCAATGATTTTTTGTAACGACTTGAAGTCTTCTTGGGATCTAAGTGATCCCGAAGACCATCACCAAGTAAGTTAAGAGCTAAAACTAAAAAACTTAAGGTGATGGCTGGGATAAAGACAAGGTGTGAACTTGTAGTAATAAAACCCTGATTCTCGGTTAATATTTTTCCTAGACTTGGAGTTGGAGGTTTGGCTCCCACGCCTAGATATGACAGTGCAGCTTCAGCGAGAATTGCAAAAGCAAAAATGTTAGTGCCCAACACTAAAAGTGATGGCGCGATGTTAGGGAGAATATGTTTGGCACAAATACGAAAAGTACTCGCACCATTTACTTTAGCCGCCGATACGTAATCCCGATCCTTTTCAGCTAAAGCTGCACTTCGAACGAATCGACTCGCAATCGGTATATAGATAATGACAAGGGCAAGTAGCGCAGTCCAAGAGCCCGAACCAAGAATGGTGACGAAAACCAAGGCTAATAAAAGATTGGGAAATGCAAAAAGCAGATCCAGGATGCGGCTGAAAAGGCTGTCTAAGAGTGAGCCTTTGTAGGCAGAGAGAATGCCGACAGGTACTCCTACTAATAGAGATGTAGACATAACAGTGAAGCCTATGAAGGCCGAAAGCCTAATTCCTTCGGTTACGCGGCTGAATTGATCTCGTCCCATGGAATCAATACCAAATGGATGTTTCCAGGTAGGCCCAAGGAGGGTTTGACCTGTACCCATTTCGTCAGAGGGAAAAGGTGAGATAAAGGGCGCGAGAGCAGATAGGACTGCCAAAAAAAGCAACATAAAAACACTGACATGGATTCTCGTATTTAAACTACGCCACCACGTTAGGAACTTCATCGCTGACGAATCCTTGGGTCAATAAACCCGTACGCCAGATCCACAATCAAGTTCACCAAAATAAATCCGGTTGCAAAAATTAAGATCGAAGTCTGAATCATTGGATAGTCTCGCTGGGAAATTGCTTTTACAGTGAGCTGACCAATTCCTGGATATGCAAAAACATTTTCGATCACAAAAGCGCCGCCAAGGAGGTAACCAATTTCTAGACCAATAACTGTCAGTGTCGGAGCGCTGGCGTTTTTGTATACATGCTTTCTTGAAATTTCTTTCTCCGATAAGCCCCAAGACCTTGCGGTGCGGGTGTAGTCCATGTTCTTAGCATCCAGGATGCTTGATCGAAGGACTCGAGAGGTAAAGGCAGACATCGCCATGCCGACACAAAGCCACGGCAGTACCATCGATTTAAGCCACTGAACAAAGTCATCGTTGGGGTCTGTCCAGCCACCTGCCGGCAATAGGTGCAATTTGACGGCGAAGATATAGATAAGAAAAATACCCAATACGAATTGAGGGATCGAAAGCATTAGCGTTGTAAATGCCATGATTCCCCCGTCTTGCCACTTGCCTTTATTGCCGGCAGAGACAATGCCCGCGGGAATAGAAATTAGAATCCCTACGAATACGCCGCCTATCAAAAGTTGAATAGTGCGAATAAGTCTGTCGCCAATTTCTTGGCCTACTGGTGCTCCGTTGATGAAGGAGTACCCAAAATCTCCATGGAATACTGCAGTAATCCACGCGAGGTACTGTTGAACAAAAGAGCCCTCAAGCCCAAGACGAATGCGCATGAGACGCGCCAATTCAGGATCAAAGGCCAAGCCCATTAATTCAGCTGCTGGGTCACCCGGAATAAGTCGAATTAAGGAAAAGACGAGCAAGCTGCTAACAAATATCGTTAGCAGCCCGCCCGTTATTCGTAATACGTAGTACTTCATGCGGAAATTAAGCTACTTTATCAGGGCAGTTAATTACGCAGTCAGCTTGGCTTTTGGCCAAATGATGTACTGAATAAAGCCTCCAGCAAACTCATCAAAGTTAGAACCCTTAAAGGCCGCAGGAAGAACTTCTCCAACTAGCGGAATAAAGGCTGTGTCATCCAACATTGTGATTATTTGGACTTGCTTGTAGATCTCAATGCGCTTTGCATCATCAATCTCACTCAAGCCTTGATCAAGGAGCGCATCGACTGCCTTGTTCACGTACTTACCGCAGTTGCGACCTCCGGTTGAGCGAAGGTAATACTCGTGAAGTTCAGAAACTTCTGGAGAAAGTGCATCACCAAGAACAACCATATTGAAGTCCTTCGTAACGAACATACGGTTAATTGTCGCTGCAGTCTCTTCGATCTCGACAGTGATATCGATTCCGATCTCAGCCAGGTTTGCCTTCATGACAGTTGAAAGGCCGATGAAATAATCTACGTTAGGTGTGTAGATCTTTTCCTTAAAGCCCTTTGGAGTCTTCGATGCAGCCATCAATGCCTTAGCTTCCTCGACATTGCGCTCGTACTCTAACTCTGGAACATAGTAAGAGCTCTCAGGCTTAAGCATTGAGAAGAATGGACGACTTACACCATTGAATGGACCATCGACCATTGCTCCACGATCAAGTGCCAAACGAATCGCCTTGCGAACATTTGGATCTGCTGTTGGGCCTGTCTTGCAGTTATTTATCAAGTAGCAAACACCTGGCTCTGCAGGCAGGTATTTAATCTCACCCTTATCTGCGCGATCCTTAAGGTCTTTAGCTTGAGAAAGAGAAGATGGGTAAACCCAATTCTTTCCACCTGCAAGAAATGCTTGAGTACCTGCGTTGGAATCAGCAAAGTGCTCCATCTTGATTCCATCAAGATTGATATCTGCTGCATTGCGATAGTTAGGGTCCTTTGTATAGGACACATAAGAACCTTGTACCCAACGCTCAAACTTGTACGGTCCGCAACCACTTGGTGTGAGTGCTTGCTCTGCCATCGTTGAAACCGCAGCGATAGGTAGACGAGACACTGCGTAGCGGAACGTAACATCTGGCTTTGGAAGCAGAACCTTAATAGTGAGTTCATCTACTACCTCTGTCTTTACTCCTTCAAATCGGGAGTTCAGCCAAGCGGCATTCTTCTTGTCCATGACCCAATCAAATAGATCTGCAACAGCTTGAGCATTGACAGGCTCACCATTTTGGAACTTTACATCAGCGTTCAAAACGTAGGTAATTGTCTGAGCATCATCTTGTACTGCAGAAGCGGCGAGAGAAGGATAAAGATCTCCCTTTATATCAACCCACTCAAGCCAATCATGGCAAGGACCGGCAGCATTAAGTGCTGCGCCTTGTGCATTAGTAAATGGATCTAACGATGATGGAATCTGTTGAGTCATGATTCCATCAAGAATTCCCCCGACAATTTCATCAGAGGCAGCTTCTTCAGTATCACTACTTGATGAGCATGAAGACATTAATCCAACTCCAGCCACTGTTGCAACACCGGCTGAACCAATCAAAACATTACGGCGTGAGAGGCTATTACCCCACGGCCCAATGTTTATTTTTTCATTTTTCATTTCCTCCATGGAAATATCCTCCCCCTAGGTTCTCGCTTTTCTACACAGCGAGTTAGTAGAAATCATGGCACAGAGGCCTGTCTCTATGGAGGGATAGCCCTAGTCTTTTTTGTGAATTTTCCGCATTGCGAACCATTTCAGAGCTCAATTCGGAGCGGAGTTGGGAACAAAATCACCAGACGCTAAAGCCGCCGTCCACAATGATGTTCTGGCCGGTAAGAAAACTCGCACTTGGTGATGCCAGAAATACCGAGACGCCCTGAATGTCATCGGCTCCCCCGAAACGACGCATCGGTATAGCTTCGTACTGCACTCGCAGAATTTCAGGAGATGAAAGTCCAGCTTTGATGTTCTGTTCAGAGCCACTGAAAGCTCCCGGGCTAAGGGAGTTGATGCATACTCCGCTGCTCGCCAGGCGGGTCGCAAGATATCGAGTGATTCCGTGGATTGCGTGTTTGCTCGCAAAATAGGCGGGCTCGTCCCATTCGATGCCCGGGTAGAGCGCCGGATTTCCACCTAATCCACCGTAAATGGAGGAGATATTGATGATCCTGCCCCAGCCACGCTCTGCCATGGGGGGTGCGAAAAGCTGACAGAGACGGAAAGTGGCATCGACATTGAGCTCGAAAACCGCGCGCCACTGCGAAAGAGAGACACTCTTCCACGGATCTTTTGGTCCGATCCCGGCATTATTTACGAGGATGTCGATGCAGCCGGCCTCATCCTGAATCCGCTGAACATCGCGCTCTACGGTGATGTCAGCTGGAATCACCTGAACAACAGCACCGAACTTTTTTGCCGCGACCGCGGTCTCTTCCAGCGGGTGAGCTCGCCGACCAACAAGAACGAGATCCGCACCAGCCTGGGCGTAGCCGAGCGCAATCCTCTGACCGATACCGGTACCCGCTCCAGTGACCAGAGCTCGCCGACCATCCAAAGAAAGTCCCGGAAGAAAACTATTGCTCATCTGCTGCGCGTCCTTCTCTATTCATATCTCTCATGCTACTTTGGAAATCACTCTTGATAAAGAATCACAA
>CAXNCU010000019.1:0-15412 GCA_964200985.1 Candidatus Planktophila sp. | reverse complement strand
GGTTGCAAAATAATTAGCAGGACTGGAATAGCTGCAACAACTAACGCCTGCAGCACATCGCGTGACGTTGGTTCATCGCTGTCATGCGTGCGCTCTGATAGCAACATCGACATTCCAATTATTATTGCAATCTTGGCCAACTCGGCCGGCTGAATTTGAAAACCGCCAGGGAGCGCTATCCAGGCACGGGCACCATTGACGGTGCTGCCAAGGCCTGGAATTAAAACTATTGCCAGCCCTAAAACTCCTAAGCCCCAAAAAATTGGGGTGTATGCGCGCAGCAATCTATAGTCAATAACAGTTGTTCCGTAGGCAAGTAGCACACCTATTGCAATATTAATCACGTGGCGCTTTAAGTAGTACTGCGGATCTAAACCATTGCGCGCATACCAATCTCGCGTTGCGGCATAGACCAACAAGGTGCCAATGATGAGTAAGAGTGCAACTGCAATTGTGAGTACCGGATCAAAGCCATGGAAGATTGATGAACGGCTACGGCGATACAGGCGTTGACGCGCAGATATCTGGCTCATGGCGCCACCTTCGGCTTAGTTGCAGGAGAAATCTTAGGAAGTTTAGTGGGTGGCTTTCCAGCAGGGAAAATCGCAGCACCGGGTATGACTTTATTTCCTTTTACTCCAAATAGAGTTTCGTAGATTTTTCTAACACCGACACCAGAAGTCGAGGCACCAAATCCGCCCTGACTGACCATCATGACGACTGCATATCGGGGACGGTTGGTCGGTGCATACGAGGCAAACCACGATGTATTGTCTTTGAGCGAGCCATTTAAATTTCGCCCGAATACTTCTGCTGTACCAGTCTTACCGCTGACCTCAACGGGGAAACCTGCAAAGGCGCCTGCTCCTGTTCCTGAAACCACTACTTCCCGAAGAGCGCCATGCAAGAATTTTAAGGTCGCAGGTGAGGCTGTTAATGAACCTAGTTTCTTTGCAGCCATCTTCTTAACAACTGTTCCATCAGTTGTAACAATTGCCTTTCCAATCATCATCTGCCAAATCGTTCCGCCATTTCCAATGGCCGCATACATCTGTGCCAACTTAAGCGGCGTTACAACCGTATCGCCCTGACCAATAGAGAAGTTAACGGCATCGCCCGCACGAATCTTGTCTCCATCGACGCAGTTCTCTTTTGCAAGCAAAACCAGGAAGGGTGTCTGTTGAGCTTTGGTAGCACGATCTTTATAGTTACAGTAGAAATCTTTGTTCTGTTGGTACCAACTCTTTTTGTATTCGCGATCGGCCAGGCGGGATGAGGATTCAGAAGGTAAGTCGATACCGGTTTTTTGTGTGATATTAAAGCTCTGTGCGGCTTTAAAGAAGTAGTCGTTCGGGTTTGATTTTGGACGCAGGCCACCATCTCGTAGCCACTCATCAAAGGCGATTCGATACCAAATTGTGTCGCATGAAACAGCGATCGCTTTCTTTAAACTCATTGTGCCCTGAGATCTGCTCTCAAAGTTTTGGAAGGCGCGGTCTCCCACTTGAACTTCGGATGGACAGTTATAGGAAGCGCTTAAGTTATAGCCCGCAGCGGCAGCTGCAATCACAGAGACAGATTTAAAGGTGGAGGCCGGAGCGTATAAGCCTTGCAGTGCCCGAGATAGCGCAGGTACTGCCTTCTTCTCGCTATAGAGATCCGATGCCTGCTCAACCGTTAAACCCTTTTCGAAAGCGTTGGGGTCATAGGTTGGATAAGAAGCGATAGCAAGTATTTGACCATTTCTAATATCCATAACAACGGCTGCACCAGAATCAGATGTGTAGCCATTTGCCCGTCCACGCTTTACTGCATCGGCTAATGCAACTTCCACTGCCGCTTGCAGACGTACATCTAGGGAGGTCACCAAGTGATTACCCGGAATTGGAGCAGTATTTTTGCCTTGAGATGTAATTGCCTCTTTGCGATCAACAATGAGCGTTCGAATCCCCGGTGTGCCGCGCAAAAATTCATCATAGGTAATCTCTAATCCTGATTTACCAATTGTTTCACTTCGGAAATACTGCTTTCCATTTTCTTGGGAAAGATCGCTCTCAGTTAATGGACCAACATAACCGAGAACATGAGCACCATTGACTCCAACTATTCCTGGATAGTTTCGAATCGCGACGGGCGCAGCATCTACTCCAGGGAATTGATCCGAGCGCTCAACAATCTGTAAAGCAATATCTGGATCGGCCTCTTTAGTAATAGGAATCGGTTGGTAGCGTGAACCCGTCCAGCAACCTGCTCTTTGACCTTTGGGGAGTTCCCCACATAGACGAGTATTTCGATAGATATCCGTATAGCGAAGTTTTAATAATTTACTCAATCGAACCATCACGGCTACACCTTTATCAGGCTGCTTATCAATGGCGATTCGATCTATAGTAATTGCAAGGCCTACCTTATTAAGGGCTAGCGGCACCCCTGATGAATCGACAATAAGCCCTCTATTGGCTGGTGATACGACATCACGGCTTTGAATGCTTAACGCTGCATCACGGTATTTGGGACCAGCAGCGATTTGTAAATAAAATAATCGCCCAAAGAGTGCCACCATAAGTGAAATAATTAATATTTGTACGACAAGTAAATTCAGGCGCGAGCGTTGGTTCATATTGCCGACCGCGTATTGAACACTAATGCATGAAGGCGAGAGAAGAAGGGCAGAAAGATTGGAGTTGCAACCAAACTCCACAGAGAAATTCCAAATATCGTAATCAGAATTTGAGCAAAGCTCCCCGACTGCACTCCTAGTAAAGCTCCAGTCACGACATATGCAAGTTCAATAAAGAACACGGCACTTGTCGTAAAAAGTGTGAAACCTAGTGGGTTGCCATACAAACTCTCATTGCCAGAACCAAAATATGAGACCGCGTAACAAGCAGCGACCATCAGTAGAGTCCATTGGCCTATTGGTCCGCTGGAACTCCCGGAGAGATCCATCAGCAGTCCGGCTGTGAAACCGCTGAAGGCAGCGATCTCTGGAGAGCTCAAGACGGCCCAAACAAGAGTAAAGATTAGTAGAAGCGAGAAACCTCCACCGGGTAGACGAAATTGATTTAGTACCGCTTCTTGAATTACATAAATAATGAGAAATATCGGCAGAGCAGTTGAAATCTGTCGTGTCATCATTGGAGATTAATTCGTTGGAGTAGGCGATGGAGTGATGTAAATCGTAACGGTGGGAACCGGTGTTGGCTCAGGCTTTGCAGGCACGAGGGCATCTCCGGGATTATTGACCGGTGCCCCAACAACAACTGCAACGACACCCAACGTCGCAAAATTTGTATAGAGATGGACCGTTGCACTCTGTGCAATTGAGCCGGCGGAGTTATCAACTGCAGTCACATAGCCGACGGGTACGCCAGGAACAAAGGGACGATTAGCAATGCTTCCGCGAGAGAGGAGAACATCTCCTACCTTCACGTTAGTGAGATTATCGATTAACTGCAGCCCCGCTGAGCGATTTCCACGCCCTGAAAGGATGCCAATCTGCTGGCTCCCGGCGATACGAACACCGATATTAAATGATGGATCAGTTGCTAAAGAAATAAGTGCGGTGCTCGGATAAACATCTTTTACAACACCAGCGATTCCATTCTCTGAAAGAACGGTCATGTTCTTCTTTATTCCGGCATTTGATCCAGCATCGATTGTAATTGTCTGAGAGAAAGACTGACTAGAGCCTTGGCTTATTACTCGAGCATTAATAACCTTGTATTGGGCGATGCCTGCCAAATTCAAAATACTTTTCAATTGCCCCAACTGAGCATCAGCGTTTTTTCGATTTATCAGATTAGCTCTAAGTTTGGCATTATCTAATCGCAATTTTTCAATCTCATTGCGTGTGCGGCCCAAGTGCGTTACATCCGAAAAGAAATTCTTAATTGGATTGATAACAACACTGCCAGCCTTTTGAAAAGGCGAGAGAGCCGTCTGAGTGCCTTGTCTGGCACCTTCTAGAACACCGACTCCGCGCAGATCAAGAGTGATAAGAAAGAGGGCAGTAACGATGAGAATGATTAAGAGCAGACGACTATGCCCTTCACCGACTCTACGCATCTCTTAAATGCTCCTAACGGCGCGGTTCGGAGATTAAGACCTTCTCTAAGGCTTCAAACTCTTCGATGCACTTACCGGAGCCTTCAACTACTGCATCTAGTGGGCGCTCTGCAACGTGAATTGGCATACCGGTCTCTTTGCGCAAACGCTCGTCAAGACCTTTTAGGAGTGCCCCTCCGCCAGTTAATACAATTCCGCGATCCATAAGATCTGATGCAAGCTCAGGTGGAGTCTTATCGAGGGTGCTCTTTACCGCATTTACAATCGCGTTAACAGGCTCTTCGATAGCTTTGCGAATCTCTGCAGCTGAAACAACAATTGTCTTTGGTAAGCCCGTTGCTAAATCGCGTCCGCGAATCTCAGCATCGTTTTCTCCCGCTAGAGGATAGGCCGAACCAATAGCCATCTTGATCTGTTCTGCCGTGCGCTCACCCAAAAGTAGCGAGAATTCACGCTTAACCCAGTTAATAATCGATTGATCGAGCTCATCACCTCCGACGCGAATTGAAAGAGAGCAGACAATTCCACCAAGAGAAATAACTGCAACCTCAGTTGTACCGCCACCAATATCGACGACCATGTTTCCAGTTGGTTCGTGGATTGGAAGGCCAGCACCAATTGCTGCAGCCATTGGCTCTTCAATAATATAAACCTTGCGGGCACCTGCTGCATATGCAGCATCTTTAACTGCACGCTGTTCAACACCCGTGATTCCAGATGGAACGCAGACAACGATACGTGGCTTGGCCAAGTAGCGACGACGGTGAACCTTTTGAATGAAGTAGCGAAGCATGCGCTCTGTTGTTTCAAAGTCTGCGATAACGCCATCCTTTAGCGGACGGATTGCAACGATATTTCCAGGAGTACGGCCAATCATATTCTTGGCCTCTAAGCCAACGGCCAAAATTCCGCCAGTGTCTTGGTTGACGGCAACAACTGATGGCTCGTTCAAAACAATGCCACGCCCGCGTACATAAACAAGCGTGTTTGCAGTTCCGAGGTCAACGGCCATGTCACGACCGATAAACGACATTCTGTTTTGTGAGCTCATACTTTTATACTCCTTGATTATTTAGGGAAGAAAATTTCAATCTCGCGCGCAGCAGATTCGGGGGAATCTGAACCATGCACAATATTCTGTACAACTTTGGTGCCTTGATCACGGGCAAGATCTCCGCGAATTGTTCCAGGTGCGGCAACTGTTGGATCAGTTGCTCCGGCAAGTGAGCGGAAACCTTCGATCACGCGATTACCCGATGCGACGATGGCAACGATCGGACCAGAGAGCATGAACTCAACGAGTGGTTCATAAAATGGCTTCCCGATATGTTCGGCATAGTGTCGTTCAAGTAAAGCGCGATCTGCATTCAACATTCGCAGAGCCTCAATGGAATAGCCCTTTGTCTCAACACGAGAAATAACTTCGCCGACCAAGCCACGGCGTACGCCATCTGGCTTTACCAAGATCAGTGTTTTCTCAATGTTCACCGGTCTAGTCTATTAGGCCTTTTCGCCTTGGGAAGCCAGGTGGGCGGCGCGAGCGGCCTCACCCTTACGTCCCACAATGATGGCCGCGACCCAGAGCCCGATGAAAATCACCCCCATGATGAAAAAGGAGGGGACGAAAAAGCCAAAGGCGATCACGAAAATTTGCAGCACTGAGCCGATGTAGAAACCTGAACGTCGCTTGAGAAGGCCGGCCGTTAGAAATAAGAGAAGGGAGATTATTGAGCCGTATATGACTCCGGCACTGGATTGATCTTTGATTGCCAGCAGGATTGCAAAGCCCAAAGTCAGCGACTCCATTACTAAGACTGATGCGCCAAGAACTCTCATTTGGCAAACTTCTTTCGTAGATAACTTCTAGCCTCACCTACGGTAACGACCGAACCTGTCACGATGATTCCGATTGTGTCCTCGCTCAAGGGGCGAGTTGCATCGCTAACTGCGCGATCTAGAGCAGTAGCTAAATCGCTCACTTCAAATACGCGATCGACTCCAAAAATCTTTGACGCTATTTTTTCTAACTCACTTGAACTCATTGCGCGGGTCGACGAGCTCTGCGTCACGATGACGTGATCAACAATTGGTTCTAACTCAAGCAGGATCCCTTGCGCATCTTTGTCGCCAAATACACCAACAACTGCCACGATTTCATCGAAGTTAAACTCATTAGCCAAAACCTCAGCAAGAGCCTTTGCGCCATGCGGATTATGAGCGGCATCAAGAATTATTGTTGGGTCTCGATGCACCACTTCACAGCGCCCAGGTGATGTGACTGCGGCAAATCCGGCTCGAACTGCCTCAATATCTAAAGGTTGTTCACCGAAAAAGGCTTCAACGGCGACAAGCGCACTAGCAGCGTTGGCCGCCTGATGCTTGCCATGGAGCGGCAGGAAAATATCATCGTATGTATCGTGGAGTCCGGCGATAGTGATGAGTTGACCGCCAACTGCAACTGCACGTGATGAGACTGAGTACTCAATACCTTCGCGAACAACATCAGCTCCGACTTCGGCGGCTTTACGAATTAACTCTTTGGCAGCCTCTGGCTCTTGCTGGGCAAGAACGATAAAGCCACCCTCTTTAATGATTCCCGCCTTTGTTGCTGCAATCTCATGAAGTGTGTGTCCTAAGTACTCCATATGATCAAAGCCAATAGGCATAAGTACTGAGACATCGGCTTCGACAACATTTGTAGCATCCCATTCCCCGCCCATACCTACTTCGATAACGGCGACATCTACAGGGTGTTCGGCAAAGGCCACAAAACCAAGAGCAGTGACGGCCTCAAAGAAAGACATTGGATGTTCGAATTTGCTATCCATTAAATCTAAGTAGGCGGCGATATCGTTATAGGCAAATATTAAATCTTTGGGATCAATCGGCTGGCCATTTATTGCAATACGTTCACGATAGGTTTCAAGGTGAGGGCTAGTAAAACGCCCAGTTCGCAGACCATGGGCAAATAAAAGTGAGTCGATCATGCGTGACGTTGTGGTCTTTCCATTGGTACCACCAACGTGAATCGTTGGATACGTTAATTGTGGCGAGCCCAAAATATCTACAAGGGCAGCGATGCGCTCAGTAGTAGGTGCAATGCGAGTTTCGGGCCAGCGTGCAAGTAATGCTTTCTCTATCGCATCTACACGCTCTTGGTCATCGGGAGAGATAATCATGAGCGTGGCAGTTGCGCCAACTGCGCGGTAATTCGCTCAATGTCGGCAGATGTCTTCTCAAGGCGATCACGAATCTCAACTACTACTGCATCTGGTGCCTTGGCCATAAATCCCTGGTTGTTTAATTTAACCTCGGCAGTTTGCTTATCTTTTTGAGCCGTCGCTAAATCTTTTTCAAGACGTGCACGCTCTGCGACAACATCGATTGAGCCAGTTAAGTCGAACTCAACTTTTACGCTTCCGATTTCGCAGTGCGCACTTGGAACTATCTCACCAAGTTCTAGTCGAAGAACAAATGCCATCGCCCCTGCATAGTCATTGATGTGGGCTGGTGCAACAAATCGTGCAGGAATCTTCTGTGAGGTTTTAATTCCTTGATCGTTACGGAAACGGCGCACATCGGTAATAATCTCTTGTAGTTCACCTATTAACTTCTCGGCCTTTTTATCAACGTGATCGACCTTAGCAACTGGCCACTCGGCGATAACTAAGGACTCTCCCCCAGTTAATGCCGTCCACATCGTTTCCGTAATGAAAGGCATTATCGGGTGCATCAAGCGAAATAGTTGGTCTAGAACAAAACCCAGGACGCGCTTTGTTGATTCGGCATCCCCGGATGAGAAACTCTCTTTTGAAAGCTCTAAGTACCAATCACATAAATCATCCCAAGCGAAGTGATACATAAGCTCGCATGCACGAGCAAACTCATACTGCTCGAGAAGTGAATCGACCTCTGAAATTGTCTCCGAAAGTCGGCTCAGTATCCACTTATCTATGGCGTTAAGTGAGGCAAGCTCTGGTAGTTCACCTTTAACGGTTGCGCCATTCATCATTGCAAAGCGCGTGGCATTCCAGAGCTTTGTAGCAAAGTTACGGGATCCACCGATCCAGTCTTCGGCGATAGCTTGATCTTTTCCGGGATTAGCACCGCGCGCTAAAGTAAAACGCAGCGCATCGGCGCCGTACTTATCCATAAACTCAATTGGATCAACGGTATTGCCCTTTGATTTCGACATCTTCTTACCAAATTGATCGCGCACTAGTCCGTGAAGTGCGATGGTATGGAAGGGCTGTACGCCATCCATGGCAAATAGACCAAACATCATCATGCGAGCAACCCAGAAGAACAAGATGTCATATCCGGTTACCAAGACAGAAGTTGGGTAGAACTTCTTTAAATCATCACTTTGCGCAGGCCAACCCAACGTTGAGAACGGCCAAAGCGCAGATGAGAACCAGGTATCTAAAACATCGGGATCTTGGGTGTAACCAGCTGGCGCACTTTCACCAGGGCCAACAACTACAACTTCATCATTTGGTCCATACCAAACTGGAATGCGATGTCCCCACCATAATTGGCGCGAAATACACCAGTCATGCATGTTGTCGATCCAATCGAAATACCGTGGAGCTAACTCTTCTGGCTCAATTTTTACGCGACCATCACGAACGGCATCACCGGCAGCCTTTGCAAGAGGTGCAACTTTTACGAACCACTGCTTTGATAGACGTGGCTCAACTGTTGTATCGCAACGAGAGCAGTGACCGACGGCGTGAATATAGGGACGCTTTTCATCCATGATGCGTCCCTCGCTGCGGAGTGCTTCAACAACTGCTTTACGGGCATCAAATCTATCCATGCCATCAAAGCGCGTTCCTGAGCCATCCATAACGCCATGTTCATTCATAATGACAACGAAGGGAACGTTATGACGCATCGCCATTTCAAAGTCATTGGGATCGTGTGCTGCAGTTACTTTCACTGCACCGGTTCCAAAATCCATTTCCACTAATTCATCGGCAATGATTGGAATATATCGATTAGCAAGTGGAAGCAACACTAGTTTGCCAATTAAATCCTTGTAGCGCGGATCATCAGGGTGAACCGCAACTGCGCCATCACCGAGCATCGTTTCAGCGCGAGTCGTCGCCACAGTAATTTGAACATCACCTTCGCCATAGCGAACTTGGACAAACTCACCAGCATCATCCTGATGCTCTACTTCAATATCTGAAAGCGCAGTCAAACACCGTGGACACCAATTAATAATTCGCTCTGCACGGTAAATAAGACCTTGGTCGTATAGCTTCTTAAAGATTGTCAGCACTGCAGTTGAAAGACCTGCATCCATTGTGAATGCCTCGCGTGACCAGTCGACGCTATCTCCCAAGCGGCGCATCTGATCTAAAATTGCTCCACCTGATTCAGATTTCCATTCCCAGACTTTCTTAACAAAATCTTCGCGGCCTAAGTCATGGCGGCTTAACCCTTGAGCTGCCAACTGTTTTTCAACTACGTTTTGAGTTGCAATTCCAGCGTGATCCATTCCAGGTAACCACAACGCTTCGAAACCTTTCATGCGTTTCATGCGCATGAGCGTGTCCTGAAGCGTGTGATCTAAGGCGTGACCAATATGCAAAGAGCCAGTGACGTTTGGTGGTGGGATAACGATTGTAAAAGGTGGCTTTTCAGATGTGGCATCTGCGGTGAAATATCCAGCGGCAACCCACTTTTTATACAGGGGCGCTTCGATATCAGCTGGTGTAAAGCTGGAAGCTAATTCGCGGGACATGAGGAGCAGTCTAGATTATGCGCTCTTCTCCTCTTGACCCTTTTGGCCACGTGAGCGCTTTGGAATATCGCCCGTATGAAGGATGAATTCGGGTTGGGCACCAGTTTCAATGCAATCTTTAGTGACTAGAACCTTTGCAATATCGCTGCGGCTCGGTACGTCATACATCACAGATAGCAGGACGGACTCCATAATTGCTCGAAGTCCACGGGCACCAGTGCCGCGGAGTAATGCCAAATCTGCGATCGCATCGAGTGCTTCCACGGAAAATTCGAGTTCGACATTATCTAAATCAAAGAGTCTTTGATACTGCTTCACAAGAGCGTTCTTTGGCTCAGTCAAGATTTGCATCAAGGCGGCCTTGTCTAAGTTCTCGACGCTCGTTAGAACGGGAAGACGACCAATGAATTCTGGGATCATTCCAAACTTTAATAAATCCTCAGGCATGACATCGGCGAAGATATCTCTGCGGTTCTTAGTTGCCGCATCCTGCAAAGTTGCATTAAATCCAACGCCTGCTTTTCCACTGCGTGATTCGATAATCTTTTCAAGTCCAGAGAAGGCTCCTCCGACAATGAACAAGACATTCGTTGTATCGATTTGAATGAACTCTTGGTGCGGATGCTTGCGGCCGCCTTGAGGTGGAACGGATGCCACGGTTCCTTCGAGAATCTTCAACAATGCCTGCTGAACGCCTTCACCCGATACATCGCGAGTGATAGATGGATTTTCAGATTTACGTGCAACCTTATCGATTTCATCGATATAAATAATTCCGGTCTCGGCTTTTTTAACATCGTAATCGGCGGCCTGCAAAAGCTTGAGCAATATGTTTTCTACATCTTCGCCGACATATCCAGCTTCAGTCAGCGCAGTTGCATCGGCGATAGCAAATGGCACGTTGAGCATGCGCGCTAAAGTCTGGGCCATAAGTGTCTTGCCACATCCTGTAGGACCAAGTAATAAAATATTAGACTTTGCTAATTCGATTGAATCTTCGCGGTGCCCACCCTGAACGCGCTTGTAGTGGTTGTACACGGCAACTGATAAAGATTTCTTAGCGCGATCTTGACCGATTACATATTGATCAAGGAATTCAAAGATCTCTTGGGGCTTTGGAAGTTCGGCTAATCCGAGCGAGTTTGCCTCTGAGAGCTCTTCAACAATAATCTCATTACAGAGCTCGATGCACTCATCACAGATATAGACGCCAGGACCGGCAATAAGCTTCTTAACCTGCTTCTGAGTTTTACCGCAGAAAGAACATTTGAGCAGGTCGCTAGTTTCGCCGATTCTTGTCATGGGCAAAGTTTAGATTCACAAGGCTTTTTTTGCCTGGGTATTTAAGCCTGTAACTGTTCGCCGTAAGAATAATTACGCTTGTTTTTCTGGCATCCTCATATCTTTGACACCTGGAACACGTAATACCAATAAACAGACGATGACATGAAAAATCGATGCTCCGATGAGTAACTCTTTTTCGCCAAATACGCTTACTGCTGGTCCAACCAAGACCATTCCAAGTGGCATTAAACCTACAGAACCCATGTGATCAATACTGAAAACACGACCCTGCAATTCGCGAGGTACTTCTCGTTGGATGGCCGATGCCCAAAATGCCTCCCAAGGGCCAACGGAAAAACCACCAAGCAGATATGCAACGACTATATATGTCTCTGAAATTGGAAAGGCTAGTGCGAGCGTCGTGATAACCAACAGCATCCATACCAGGACAGAAAACTGACCCTGATGCTTAATCTTAAGTTTGACGCAAGCGATTGCAGAGATAATTCCACCAACTGAAAAAGCTGCGGCCGATAATGCAAACGTCGTGTTGGTCCCAAACTCTCGCCTTGTAATGATAGGTAAAAGCACACTTTCTGCAGCAATAATGACCATTAACTGCACGGAAGCCATTGCAATCATGGCACCGATCCATGGGATGTCTCGGACAGTGCGCAGACCTTCGCGCATCTCCACCATGAAGGGCTCCTGTGGCTTTCTACCGGTATTCATATCCTCTTTAATTTGATTAAGAAAGATTGTTCCGAGCGCGAAAGCGATTGCAGTAAAGAGGAAAGTTAGACGGCCCCCAATTAAAAATACTGAGACTCCCCCGATACCTGGACCGATAATTGATGCAGATTTAACAACGATTCCCCGTGCAACATTTCCTGCTGGTAATTTTTCATCGGGTAAAAGTGAGGGCATGATCGCACCAGCTGCGGCGGCGCCAAAGGCATCACCAACACCCATCAAGAAGACGGCTAGCGCCAAAAGATAATGTGGAAGTTGTGGCGATGAAATAAAGACCATTGCAAATACAATTCCTGCGCGCGATAAATCGGCAACAACCATTACTTGTTTGCGTGGTAGGCGGTCTGACCAGACTCCGGCAAAGGGTGCAAAGAGAACGCCCGATACGATACGGGCTGCGAGAATCACTCCGAGGGAGGTCGCAGTACCACCAGCATCTAAAACTGTTACTGCAAGTGCAATCGGAAATGCTGAAGCGCCAAGGACAAAGATGGTCGTAGAAATCCAAAAGAGACGGTATCCCTTAAAAGACCAAAGGGAGCCCGCCTCAAATAGTTTCATGCCTAAATATTACTTGACTGGCTTGGCCTTACGTGAGGCCAATACTTGATCGATGATCCCGTATTCAACTGCTTCTGCAGCAGTCAAAATCTTGTCTCGCTCGATATCTTTTTCAATCTCTGCAGCGGATTTAACAACGTGACGAGCAAGAAGCTCCTCTTGAAGTCGTGCAATTCGTGCAATCTCTTTAGCTTGAATCTCAACATCAGATGCCTGTCCGCCACCTTCGGATGAAGGTTGGTGAATCAAGATACGTGAGTGCTCAAGTGCATAACGTTTACCCTTTGCACCTCCTGCAAGGATGACGGCTGCCGCAGAGGCGGCCTGACCCAAGCAGATTGTGCTGATATCTGGGCGAACAAACTGCATGGTGTCATAAATTGCAGTCAGTGCAGTAAATGAGCCACCAGGTGAGTTGATGTAAATCATGATGTCGCGATCTGGATCCATTGATTCCAGAGTTAGCAGCTGAGCCATAACATCGTTTGCAACGGTGTCATCGATTGGCTGGCCCATAAAGATAATGCGCTCTTCGAACAACTTTGTGTAAGGATCAAGGCGCTTAAATCCATAAGCAGTCTTTTCCTCAATTGTTGGAAGAACGTAGCGAGCGCTGAAATCCTGAATGTGCTTCATTAAGCTTTTCCTCCTGATACTTGGCCATCCGATGTTGCGATGTGATCGATGAAGCCGTAGGCCTTGGCATCTTCGGCGTTAAACCAGTTATCGCGATCTGAATCGATCAGAATCTTTTCAAGTGTTTGGCCAGTGTGCTTGGCATTTATTTCAGCCATCGTGCGCTTAGTGATCGCCATTTGCTCGGCCTGGATACGAATATCTGTTGCAGTACCACCGATGCCACCGAGTGGTTGGTGCATCAAGATGCGTGCATTAGGAGTTGCATATCGCTTGCCGGGAGCACCTGCTGTAAGTAGGAACTGTCCCATTGATGCAGCAATTCCCATTCCAACGGTGGCAATATCGTTCTTGACGTACTGCATCGTGTCGTAGATGGCCATACCGGCAGTAACTGATCCGCCGGGTGAGTTAACGTACAAGAAAATATCCTTATTTGAATCTTCAGCCGCTAGAAGCAGAATCTGAGCGCAGATTGCATTAGCCATGTCATCGCGTACTTCGCCGGCGAGGAAGATGATGCGCTCGCGAAGCAAGCGGTTGTAGACCTGATCATCCAAGCCGATCATTCCAATGCTCGATGAGCGGGCATGGTTTTCACCAGCTTGTGAGTTAAGAAAATCCACGTGTATTCCTTCCGATTAGCCATTTTTTTACCTGTAGTGACCCTAACAATGTTGCGCGCTAAATGCTTCCCAATTGCGGGGAAAAGGAGCGTGAAGTGGTCGTTGTTCGCTTAGGGCTAAAGCCTTTGCGCCGAAAACCAAAGAGCGATTAAGCCTCTTCGACTAAATCAGAGAGCTCGGCGGGCTGGCGCAATGCCTCAAGATCGATCACATTGCCAGATGCATCCTTTACGGTGATGCGACCTAGAACTGATGACAGAGCCTTTGCGCGAGTTACCTCGGAAACTAATTGAGCAATCTGGCCGGCCTTTTGCAACTCTTCAGCAAACTGCTGAGGCGCCATTCCATATCGCTGTGATGTGCGAACCAAGTACTCGGTTAGCTCCATCTCAGTGACCTGAACATCTTCGGCCTGTACGACTGCATCGAGTAAGAAATCTGATTTCAGTGATGAGCGAACTTGGCCATCAACCTCGGCACGGTGTTCAGCATCTTCCAAACGACCCTCGCCTTCAAGGTGATCGGTAACTTCAAGTTCGACTAAATTCTCTGGAACTGGAATATCAAGATCGGCAAGAAGTTTTTCAACTAAGCGATCACGAGCCTGTGTTCCTTGTTCCATCTTCTTAACGCGACCAAGGCGCTCAACAAAGTCAGCCTTAAGTTCGGCCAATGTATCGAACTCTGATGCCAGCTTTGCAAATGCATCATCTACCGGTGGAAGTTCGCGCTCTTTTACTGCTTTAACAGTTGCTTCAACTTCACCCTTTTCATCTTCAGCTTGACCAACAAGCTTTGTTTCAAACTTCTTAGTCTCTCCTGCAGACATACCGATCAAGATGTCATCAAGGCCCTCAATCATGCGATCTGAGCCAACTTCGTAAGAAATATCATTTGCCTGTCCACCTTCAACAGTTTCACCATTGATGAATGCATCCATATCCAATGTTGCAAAGTCACCCTTAACGATTGCGCGCTCAACAGTTGTTAGTGTTCCAAAACGAGTGCGCAATGATTCAACTTGCTCATCTACATCCGAATCTTCAACAGTTACGTCATCAACCTCAATAGTGATCGTTGAAAAATCTGGCAGCTTAACTTCTGGGCGAACATCTACTTCAACAGTAAATGAGAGTTTTTCGTTATCGACGAACTCTTTGACATCGACTACTGGACGCCCAATAACTGCGACTGAGTGCTCACGAGCTGCTTTGCCATAGAAATCTGGAAGAGCTGCGTTAATTGCCTCATCTAAAACCGTTCCACGTCCTACCCGCTGATCGATCATCGCAGCTGGAACTTTTCCTTTACGGAAGCCTGGAATGTTTACTTGAGTTGCAACCTTCTTATATGCATCGGCTACATGCGAAGACATTTCGCTATATTCGATTTCAATATCGAGACGAACGCGGGTTGGAGATAATGTCTCGACTGTGCTTTTCACAAGTGCTCCTAAGTAAGTTATGAACTACAAGAAAGAACTGGTCGGGGCGGGGAGATTCGAACTCCCGGTCTCCTGCTCCCAAAGCAGGCGCGCTAGCCACTACGCTACGCCCCGAGGCGCAATGCAGGAGTCTAGAGGAGATTTCACGCTTCGCTTACCGACCCAGTATCTTTAGCCTCAAGACACCACATGCGGGTGTAGCTCAATGGTAGAGCCCCAGCCTTCCAAGCTGGCCATGCCGGTTCGATCCCGGTCACCCGCTCCACGTTTTAGCCGATAGCCCCGACC
>CAXNCU010000018.1:0-16295 GCA_964200985.1 Candidatus Planktophila sp. | reverse complement strand
CTCGGTTACTTGGTTGCCGGACTGCACTGCATGGCGCTCTTCATCAGAGCCTGGCAAAGATGCCGCTAGAGCCGTGAAGTTATCGGTATCTGCAATTACAAAGACAGAGATAATCGCGATGATAAGAATTGAGGCCTGCAACAAGATCGCTGGGCCGTCGATAACAACAGATCCCATCGCTGCGGTCATGGAAGTTTCGTTACGAATTCTCCAGACTTGTGCAAGTGATAGCACCAAAGTGCCAACGGTGATACTTAACTGCATCACTGGGCGAAGAGCCTTTGATGCAAAGGCCTCAACTAAGACTCCAATTAATGCTCCTGCTAGGAGAATTAGAATCGGTGAGAGAAGTGTGTAGTTAAGAACCGGGGCTGTGAATACCATTATTTGCTTCCATTCGTTGGAACGGGATCGCTAAAGCCCAATTGAGCGATGACATGTGAGGCCGCTGGATTGATAGTTTTAAGCAAAGGTGATGGATAGAAACCTAGAAAGATAATAATTGCCATCACAGGTGCGATTGCAATCTTTTCGCGAAGATTTAGGTCACTCAAATTTTCATTACCCGGAGTAGTGGGCCCATGCAGCGCTTTCTGAACTGGAATTAATATATAGAGCGCAGCTAAAACGATTCCGAAGGTTGCGATGATTGCATGGACTGGATATCGCGTGAAAGTTCCAACTAATACTAGGAATTCACTGACGAAGCTAGATAGCCCAGGGAGCGCAAGAGATGACATGCCTGCCAAGAAGAACATCCATGCCATTACTGGGGTGACGCGTTGCAGGCCACCGAAATCCGAGATAGTTGAAGATCCACGACGCGAGATCATCCAGCCACCAACTAAAAATAGTGCGGCAGTTGAGAAGCCATGATTAAACATATATAACGTTGCCCCGCTATGGCCTTGGGAGGTCATGGCGAAGATTCCCATGGTTATGAAGCCGAAGTGAGAGATCGACGTAAAGGCAATCAAGCGCTTTAAATCACGCTGTCCAATTGCAAGGAAAGCTCCATAAACAATTGAGATTACCGCCAAGACCAAGATCACTGGAGTGAAGGTCTTACTTGCATCAGGGAAAAGCGTTAAGCAGTAACGAATCATTCCAAAGGTGCCGACTTTATCGAGCACTCCAAGCAGTAGAACGGATGTTCCAGGTGTGGCAGATTCTGCGGCATCGGGAAGCCAGGTATGAAGTGGCCACAATGGAGCTTTAATTGCAAAGGCGATAAAGAAGCCTAAGAACAAAAGATTTTGAGTGGTCGAGCTCATCTCAAGTTGAGAGAGCGCGGCTAAATCAAATGTATGTCCGCCTTGAGCACCTGACATGACGTACAAGGCAATGATTGATGCCAACATCAAGAGACCACCGAAAAGGCTGTAAATTAAAAACTTAACTGCCGCCGCTGATCGTTCTCCTGTGCCGTATCCCCCGATAAGGAAATAGACCGGGATTAGCATCGCTTCAAAAATCACATAAAAGAGGAATACATCTGTTGCAGCAAATACACCAATCATCATTGTTTCAAGAACAAGGATGAGAATATAGAAAGTTTTAACACTCCAACGTCCGCCATGAGACTCGTTCCAGCCAGCTAGAACAACAACTGGTGCAAGAATCGTCGACATTAAAATCAGGACGAGTGCAAGACCATCAATGCCGAGTGCGTAGTTAATTCCGAAAGATGGAATCCATGAGTACTTTTCAACAAATTGCAGTTCAACATTATCGCGCTGGAAACCAACGGCCATTGCAATTGTGGCGCCCATGACAAGCAAAGTGGTAGCGAGTGCGACTTGCTTTACTAACTTATCGTTTGCCTTTGGAAGGGCAGCTACTGCTACCGAACCAGCAAGTGGAAGTGCCATTAAGAGTGTTAACCAGATCATTATTGTGTCACCACCCAAATCGCTGCAACCAGTGCGAGAGCACCGATTAAAATTAATGCGGCATAACTGCGGACAAAGCCGTTCTGAATCCCACGCAGAGATGCACCTGAGCCGAGTGCGGCTCTACCAACTCCACGAACCGCACCATCGATTACTGCCTCATCCGTCTTTACTAGCACGCTAGTTAAGGCTTGGCCTGGGCGCATAAAGACTGCCTCGTTGAATCGATCCTGCATTAAGTCCTGTCGTGCAATTGTTGTAAAGATTGAAACATCAGCGGGTGCAACTGCATCGACCTCGTTGAGCGAATATTTAATGAATGCGAAGGCAACTCCAATGGCCACCATTAGTAAAGCAAGACCGGAGACAACCATTGGTGAGAGTAGTTCAGAATGCTCGCCATGGCTTTCAAATAGAGGCGATAGCCAGTTCACGAGCGCATCTCCGTGACTTAAGAGATATCCAGATGTAACTGATCCAATTGCAAGAATCGCCATTGGCAACCACATAAGCCATGGGGATTCATGTGGATGTGCCTCTTCATCCCATCGTGATGTGCCAGTAAATGTAAGGATCATTACGCGTGTCATGTAGAAGGCGGTAATTCCGGCACCTAACAAAGTTACGCAGCCAAGAATAATTCCCTTTACTCCGCCGGAGTTAAAGGCGGTTTCAATAATCATATCTTTTGAGTAGAAGCCAGCAAATGGTGGGACTCCCAGAATCGCTAAGTATCCAAGTCCAAATGTAGCGAAAGTGATCGGCATAAACTTTCGAAGAGCGCCATACTTTCGCATATTTACTTCATCGTTCATTCCATGCATTACTGAACCTGCTCCAAGGAACATTCCAGCTTTAAAGAAACCGTGGGTGAGCAAGTGCATGATTGCAAATGCATATCCGACTGGGCCAAGGCCTGCAGCCAAAATCATGTAGCCAATCTGCGACATAGTCGATGCAGCAAGAGCTTTTTTGATATCGTCCTTTGCAGTACCAATTAAGGCACCAAACATCAGCGTAATTGCACCAACAATTACTACAAGTAACTGTGCGGTTGGGGCGGCATCAAAGATGAAGTTAGATCGCGTAATTAAATAGACACCTGCAGTAACCATCGTCGCGGCGTGAATCAGGGCTGAGACTGGAGTTGGACCAGCCATTGCATCGCCAAGCCATGCCTGCAGCGGGAATTGTGCCGATTTTCCAGCGGCAGCTACGAGAAGCATGATGCCAACCGCGGTTAATGCCCCAGTAGATGTATGGTCGGCAGCCTCTTTAATACCGGAGAATGAAACCGTGCCCATTGTGGCAAATGCGATCATGATGGCAAAGGAGAGACCCATATCGCCAATACGGTTCATAACGAATGCTTTTTTAGATGCTGTGGCGTAAGCAGGCTTCTGATTCCAGAAACCGATTAAGAGGTAGGAGGCAAGACCGACGCCCTCCCAGCCAACATAGAGATTGAGATAGCTATCGCCTAAAACAAGAAGCAACATAGCCGCGATAAAGAGATTAAGGAATGCAAAAAAACGGCGGCGATCTGGGTCGTGGGCCATGTAAGAAATTGAATAAATATGAATGAGCGTGCCGACACCAGTAATCAGAAGGACAAAACAAATTGACAGCTGATCGAGCATTAACCCTGCATCGATGTTGAATGTTCCAACAGAGATCCACTCAAACAACTTCTGAGAGATTGGCCGTTGGCTATTTGAACGGCCGAGCATCAATGAAAGTTGGTAGAGACCAACAAAGAAGGATGAAGCCGATAGAGCTGTTGCGAGTAGATGTCCCCACTTATCGCTGCGGCGTCCTGAAAGCAGAAGAATTGCAGAACCCGAAAGTGGCAATGCAATTAAATATACGAGGCTACTGGAAGTCATCATGGTTATCGCTTCAACAAACTAGCATCGTCAACAGATGCCGATCGACGTGAGCGATAAATCGTCACGATAATTGCTAAACCAACCACAACTTCACAAGCTGCAACGACCATAGTAAAGAAGGCGATTACTTGGCCATTGAGATCGCCATTGATTCGAGAGAAAGTTACAAATGAAAGATTAGCGGCGTTAAGCATGAGCTCAACGCACATAAAGACAACGATCGCATTGCGTCGGACAACTACTCCGACAGCACCGATTGTAAAGAGCATCGCTGAGAGGTAGAGATAGTTAGCTGCATTCATTTACTTCTCCTCCTCAACGCTTGTATCGACTGTGCCGAGTTCAAAGTGTGATGAATCTAAGACATCTCCGCGTGCCTTTAAGCTGGCATTAACGGAGGCTGCAGAGGCAGTGCCATCTGGCAAAAGTGCTGGAACATCAACGGCGTTATGACGGGCAAAGACTCCAGGGGCGGGTAATCCAGCGGCATTTGCAATTGAATCACCCCGGAAACGCTCGATCGAAAGTTGGCGCTGTGTTGGGCGCTCTTGAACTCGATGATGATGAGCTAAAACCATTGCGCCAAGGGCTGCGGTAATTAAAAGCGCAGATACGACTTCAAATGGCCAGACATAAGTTGAGAATAGGAGTTGAGCAATTCCTTCAACATTTCCTTCGGCGTTAGCGGCTTCAACTCCAACTGCTCCACGGCCAAGAGTTGCCCGGGCGAGAAGTGAAACCATCAACCCACCAAAACCGAGAGCTGCAGTTATTGCAATTGGGCGCAGTCCTTTGATTGTTTCAGTGAGTGAATCAGATGAATCAACACCGACCAACATGAGGATAAAGAGGAAGAGCATCATGACGGCGCCGGTATAGACAACTATTTGAACTATCCCCAGAAATGGCGCGCCTTGGGCGATGTAGAAAATAGCTAGAGCAATCATGACAAATGCCATCAAGATGGCTGAATGAACCGCCTTCTTTACGAGCAACATTCCAAGGGCGGCAATGAGAGTAAGGGGTGCAAGAATCCAAAAGAGCATGGCCTCAGGGGCTGCTGTCTGACCAACCTGAAGTGCTAGATCGTTCATTTGTTCACATCCTGCGAAGGATGGGCCTCTGTTACTTCACCCTTGTAATAATTAGTGTCATTCATATCTGGATACATTGGATGTGGTGGCATCAACATTCCTGCACGTAATGGTCCAAGCAAGTCATCTTTTTCAAAGATTAGTTTTTCGCGTGAATCATCGGCAAGTTCATACTCATTGGTCATCGTAAGTGCGCGCGTTGGACAGGCTTCGATGCATAGTCCGCAAAAAACGCAGCGCAGATAATTAATCTGATAAACCTTGCCGTATCGCTCACCCGGTGACATTCGATTCTCTTCGGTGTTATCTGCACCTTCAACGTAAATCGCATCTGCAGGACAGGCCCAAGCGCACAGCTCGCAACCAATACATTTTTCAAGGCCATCTGGATGGCGGTTTAACTGGTGGCGTCCGTGGAAGCGCTCTTGTGTAGGGGCCTTAACCTCTGGATATTCAACGGTTTCAGGCTTCTTAAAGATAGTTGCAAAGGTCGTCCAGAAACCCTTTGCATGGCCGAATACTCCAACGGAGCCAGGCTGATCAACTTGAGTGAACTCAACTTTCTCTAGGCCTTTGTCATTGTTATTGAAGGGTTCGATCTCAGACATTGTCGGCTCCACTCTTCGTCGGCAAAGCTGGTACGGCGAAACTTGGTGCGGGGGCATCATCGATGACGGCCGCTTCCTTCTTTTTCTTTGCATTTTCAAAGCCGATGTTAACCATCATGACTAGAAGAACTACAAAGCTTGCGAAGGCCACGACAACTAAACGCGGTGCGCCTTGCAATGAAAGTACACGAAGTGTTGCAACAACCAAGATCCACACGATTGAAACTGGAATTAAAACCTTCCAGCCAAATTGCATGAACTGGTCATAACGTAGACGAGGCAGAGTTCCGCGTAACCAAACAAAAACGAAGAAGAAGACCAATACCTTTGAGAAGAACCAAATTGCAGTGAACCAACCACCTAACCAGTTTTCAGTGAAACCAAGGAACGGTGGAGCGTGGTATCCGCCCAGGAAGAGCGTTGTTGCAAGGGCCGAGACTGCAATTATATTGACGTATTCGGCTAAGAAGAAGAGTGCAAACTTAAGTGATGAGTACTCAGTATGGAAACCACCGACGAGCTCACCTTCGGCTTCGGCTAAATCAAATGGTGCGCGATTAGTTTCACCGACCATTGATATCGCATAGATTACAAATGATGGGAACAAGACAACTGCATACCAAGTTGTTGATTGAGCGGCCACAATGTCAGAAGTTGACATCGATCCTGCATAGATAAATACAGCTACGAGTGAGAGTCCCATCGCAATTTCATAGGAAATTACTTGAGCACTCGATCGCAGTCCGCCGAGAAGTGGATACGTAGAGCCTGATGACCAACCAGCCAAAATGATTCCGTAGACACCTACGGATGCGATTGCTAATACGTAAAGAACGCCAATTGGAAGATCTGTTAACTGCATTGCAGTCTTTTGGCCAAAGAGGGTTACCGGACCGGTGATTGGAATAACAGCAAAGGACATAAAGCAGGTCGTAGCACTGATAATCGGGGCTATAACAAAGACAATTTTGTCGGCAGCTGCCGGGATGATGTCCTCTTTAAGTGCGAGTTTTACACCATCTGCGAGCGCTTGAATTAATCCAAATGGACCAACACGGTTTGGCCCTGGACGTTGTTGCATACGACCGACTAAGCGACGCTCTCCCCAAACAGATAACAGAGTGAGAACTACACAAAAAATAAAGACAAGTAAGGCCTTTACGGTAATTAGCCAGCCTGGATCTGCCCCGATTAACTCTGCTGTTGTCATATCTTCACCACCGTAACTACTGCGCCATGTCCGGCGCCTAGGTTTACAAGTAATTGAGAGCCGCGTGAATTACGTGGCGCCCAGATTGCATCGTCATGTATATCTTCTACTAAGGCGGCAAGGGTTACTGAACCGTGCGTCGTTGAAATCTTTAATAGATCTCCATCAACAACTCCCAAAGCCTGTGCGCGATTTGGTGAAATAACGGCCACGGTCTGACGTGCGGTACCCGCTAAGTTTTCTTCACCCTTTTGCAGCGTTCCAAGATCTAGTAAACGTCTCCATGAGTTAAGAAGGAATTGATCGCTCTTTAACGTCGGAGTTTTTGCCTCTTTGGTTGGCTTCATTGTTGCTCGGACGCCATCCCAAGCACCGAGAGTTGCAATCTCTTTGGCTGCGGCAGTGACGGTCCCGAGGTTTAGTGAGGCGCCCATCTCCTGAGCAATCATTGAAAGGATTCGAAGATCACTTCGATTAAGTGAATCTTGAACGGCCGAATCAAATGAACGAGCCCGACCTTCCCAGTTTAAAAATGATCCGCTCTTTTCAGTAATCGCTGCAACGGGTAGGACAACATCTGCCCGCAGAGTGACCTCGCTAGGAGCTATCTCAAGACTGACGACAAAAGCCTTATCAAGTGCGGCCATCGCTGCGACAGAGTTAGCGCCATCAAGTGGATCTACGCCACCAATTAATAGTGCACCTATTGCACCTGAATTAACTGCTTCAAAAATCTCTTCGCTGCTGCGACCAATAGTTGTTGGCAATGTATCCATGCCCCATAACGCAGCGATATCCACGCGTGCTGCCGGATCTGTGACAGGGCGTCCGCCCGGCAATAAGTTTCCTATAGCTCCAGCTTCGAGTGCGCCGCGCTCTCCTGCTCTGCGTGGAATCCATGCGAGCTTTGCACCGCTTGAAGCTACCAAGGATGCAACGGCCGTTAAGACTCCAACGCTCTCTGATGCGCGTTCTCCGACAAGAATAATTGATTGAGCGGTTAATGCCTGTGAAGAAACTGCAGCGGCCTCTTGACCGGGTGCAACCTTTACAAACTCGCCTTTGAGTTTTTCGACTCCGATAGAAAGTTTGCTCGCAATAGTCGTGACTTTTAAAGCACGCTTGCGGAACTGCTTATTTAAACGTAAGAAGACAATCGGTGACTCTTCTTCTGGCTCGAAGCCAACCAATAGAACATGATCGGCGCGATCAATGTCTCGATACGTTGTAGTTGAACTAACTACATGAGCCGCTAGAAATTCACGCTCTTCGTCAGATGAAAGACGTGAACGAAAATCAATATCGTTTGTACCAAGTGCAACTCGCGCAAACTTGCTGTATCCGTATGCATCTTCATACGTTGCACGGCCTCCAACTAGTACTGCCGAAGAATTAGCTTTTAATCCCTGAGCAGCAACGGCCAGAGCTTCTGGCCATGAGGCCTCAACTAGGACACCGGCTTCATTGCGTACAAGTGGTTGAGCTAAGCGATCAACGGCCGTGACATATTTGAAGGCCCAACGACCCTTATCGCAGTTCCACTCTTCATTGACAGAGGCATCATTACCGGCAAGACGGCGAAGAGTTTTACCGCGGCGCACATCCGTGCGCATATCGCAGCCCGATGCACAGTGCTCACATGCAGAAGGCGTTGAGACTAAATCAAATGGTCGAGCTCGGAAACGATATGAGGCTCCAGTTAATGCACCTACTGGACAAATTTGAACGGCGTTACCTGAGAAATAAGATTTAAATGGCTGTTTTTCGTAGATACCGACCTGTTGTAAGGCGCCGCGCTCATTCAAAGTGATGAATGGATCGCTCGCGATTTGATCGGAAAAACGAGTACAGCGCGCGCATAAGACGCAGCGTTCGCGATCGAGTAAAACTTGAGAGGAGATATTGATCGGTTTTTCGAAAGTTCTCTTAACGCCTTGGAAGCGGCTCTCTGCATGGCCAGTACTCATCGCTTGGTTTTGCAACGGGCACTCTCCACCCTTATCGCAGACCGGACAGTCCAATGGGTGGTTGATAAGTAAAAGCTCCATCACGCCTTTTTGTGCTTTATCGGCAACAGGTGATGTGAGTTGAGTTTTAACAATCATGCCCGGTTCAACTGGAATTGTGCATGATGCTTGTGGCTTAGGAAATGCACGACCATTTATTTCGATGTCGACTAAACATTGACGGCATGCACCTACTGGATCCAAAAGTGGGTGGTCGCAAAACCGTGGAATCTGAATTCCAAGTTGTTCGGCTGCGCGAATTACTAGCGTTCCTTTTGGAACACTTACTTCAAAACCATCAATAACAACGGTAATCATGTCTACGATCTCACTTGTACCCATTTATGCACCCGCCCCAACAAATAGAGTCGATGCAACTGGATCAAATGGGCATCCGCCTTGAGTGATATGTGCAATGTATTCGTCGCGGAAATATTTAATTGATGAAGTAATTGGACTAGTTGCTCCGTCGCCAAGTGCGCAAAATGAGCGACCCATAATGTTGTCGCAGAGATCTAGCAACTTAGCTAGATCTGCTTCACTTCCTTGACCGGCTTCTAAGTCGCGCAAAATCTGTACCAACCACCATGTGCCCTCGCGACATGGTGTGCATTTACCGCATGATTCGTGCTTATAAAACTCAGTCCAGCGTAGAACGGCTCGAACAACACATGTGGTCTCATCAAATATCTGAAGTGCCTTTGTTCCGAGCATCGAACCAGCTGCGGCTACGCCTTCATAATCAAGCGGGGTATCTAAATGCTCTGCAGTAAATATGGGCGTCGATGATCCACCTGGAGTCCAGAACTTCAAGGTATGACCAGTACGGATTCCACCAGAGAGCTCAAGGATTTCTCTCAAAGTTATACCAAGAGGTGCTTCGAACTGGCCTGGGTTATTTACGTGGCCCGAGAGTGAATAGAGCGTTGCGCCTTTGCTTTTTTCAGTTCCCATCGATTGATACCACTCGGCACCATTATTGATAATGGCTGGAACGGCAGAGATGGATTCGACGTTATTAACAACGGTTGGGCGGGCATACAAACCAGCGATTGCAGGAAATGGTGGCCTCAGGCGTGGTTGTCCGCGGAAACCTTCAAGTGAATCTAGGAGCGCAGTCTCTTCTCCGCAGATATATGCACCGGCTCCAACATGTAGAACTAAATCAACTCCATTGCCAAGGTGTCCGGCTTTATATGCATCTTCAATTGCTTGGTTAAGGCGACGGACAACATGTGTAACTTCGCCACGAATATAGATAAATGCATGCTTTGCTCGAATTGCATGACAGGCGATGATGCAACCCTCAACTAATACATGTGGATTGGCCATAAGCAGTGGCATGTCTTTGCATGTTCCTGGTTCAGACTCATCGGCATTAACAACTAGGTAATGATCTTTATTATCGCCCTGCGGAATGAATCCCCACTTCATTCCAGTTGGGAAACCTGCACCGCCACGGCCGCGCAGACCAGAGTCTTTAACTAATTGAATAACCGCATCTGGATCCATTGCTAAAGCTTTTTTAGAGGCTGTGTATCCACCGTGACGCGTGTAGGCCTCAATCGTGAATGAATCCTTCTCATCCCAATGTGCTGAAAGTACGGGCGTTAACTTCGTCATTACTTGCCCTCTTTCGAAATCTTTAATCCAAGAAGTGACGGTCCACCAGCTTGAACACCTTCATGTGCTTTTCCATCATTGATTCCTGCAAGAACGGCCGATGCCTCTTTCCAGGTAACTAAAGAGTTTGGGCCACGAGTTGGAGGTGTTGGATTTCCACTTCGCATTGAATCGACTAGATCCTTTGATGACTCAACAGTCTGGTTGTCATAGAACTCCCAGTTGGCCATAACAACAGGTGCATAATCACATGCAGCATTGCACTCAATATGCTCTAAAGAGACTTTGCCGTCGGCGGTAACGCCATCATTTTCTACACCGAGGTGCTCTTTAAGCCCTGCAAATATCGCATCCCCACCCATTACTGCGCAGAGAGTATTCGTGCATACTCCGACGTGATATTCACCAACAGGCTTGCGCTTGTACTGAGTATAAAAAGTAGCAACTGCTGAAACCTCTGCAGTTTCTAAAGATAAAAGCTTTGCAATAAGTTCGATACCTTCACCATTTACAAAGCCAACCTTTGATTGCACAAAGTGTAAAAGCGGCATAATTGCAGAACGAGAGCGTGGATATCGCTTGATAATTGAATCCATGGTTGCAAGATCTTGCGGAGAATAATCCATTAGCGGTCAACACCTCCCATAACAGGATCAATAGATGCAACTGCACCAATTATGTCAGCGATCATGCCGCCCTCACTCATTGCTGAAGTAGCCTGTAAGTTATTAAACGATGGCTCGCGAAAATGCATTCGGTAAGGACGAGTTCCACCATCGGATACAACATGGGCGCCTAGCTCTCCGCGTGGAGATTCGACTGCTTGATAAACCTGGCCAGCTGGAACATGGAAGCCTTCAGTTACTAATTTAAAGTGGTGAATCAATGACTCCATCGATGTGCCCATGATTTCGCGGATATGGTTAAGTGAGTTACCAAGTCCATCGCTACCAAGTGCTAACTGCGCAGGCCAGGCAATCTTCTTATCGGCAACCATCACTGGTGCGCCTTCTAGAACTTCTAATTTGTCTAGGGCCTGTTCGATGATGCGTAGAGATTGCTCAAGTTCATTCATGCGAATTAAGAAGCGTCCATAAACATCACAGGTATCGGCTGTAATCACGTCAAAGTTATAGTTTTCATAACCGCAGTACGGCTGCACCTTACGCAAATCCCATGGCAAGCCCGTTGAGCGAAGCACTGGCCCTGTGATACCAAGTGTCGTTGCTCCCGCTAAATCTAAGTAACCAATCCCCTGAGTTCGCTTTAGCCAGATTGAGTTACCAACTAGCAGCGTGGTGTTGTCCTTAAAGTTCTTGCGCATCAGCTTTACAGCCTCGCGAATCTTAGGAATTGCACCCTCGGGCAAGTCTTGCTGGACTCCACCTGGGCGGATATAGGCCATATTCATGCGTAAACCAGAGATCATTTCAAAGAGATCTAGAACAATCTCTCTTTCGCGGAATGCAAAGAACATAGGTGTAATCGCGCCGAGTTCGAGGGCGCCAGTGCCAAGGGCCACCATGTGTGAAGAGATTCGATTGAGCTCCATCATCATTACTCTGATAACACTGGCACGCTCTGGAACATCATTTGTAATTCCTAGAAGTTTTTCAATCGCTAAACAATAAGCAGTCTCATTAAAAATCGGACCTAGGTAATCCATACGGGTGACAAAGGTTGTTCCTTGAGTCCAGTTACGGTACTCCATGTTCTTTTCAATTCCGGTGTGTAAATATCCAACTCCACAGCGGACCTCAGTGACCGTTTCGCCTTCGAGTTCAAGGATTAAACGGAGCACACCGTGTGTTGATGGATGTTGTGGGCCCATGTTGACGACAACGCGCTCTTCTTTTGTTGAACCGATTTCCTGAACAAGTGCATCCCAATCCCCGCCAGTAACCGAGAAGACTGTACCTTCGGTTGTTTCGCGCGATGGTGCATATGGATCAAATGTTGTCACTTGTAACTCCTACGTTCATTCGGAGGCGGAGTCGTTGCGCCCTTATACTCAACTGGAATTCCACCGAGTGCATAATCTTTTCGTTGTGGGTGACCCGCCCAATCATCTGGCATCAATATGCGAGTAAGACCTGGGTGGCCATCAAAAATAATTCCGAACATGTCGAAGGTTTCGCGCTCATGCCAGTTATTACCTGCCCACACTTCTACGAGTGATGGAATGTGTGCATCAGAATCGGCCACCGAAACTTCAAGTCGGATGCGGCGATTATTTGTCATCGAAAGAAGCGGGTACACGGCTACAAGTTCGCGGTCCGTATTTTCTGGGTAGTGAACTCCTGAGACACCCATGCACATTTCGAACTTCAATGTATCGCGCAAAATCATTGCAACTTCAACTAACTTTTCTCGCTTTACATGCAGAGTTAATTCACCGCGATCAACAATTACACGCTCAATTGCAAGAGAAAACTCTGGGTATGCACGTTCTAAATCATCGGCAATATCATCAAAATAGCCGCCATATGGGCGCTGAGATGAGCCTGTTGCAGCAGGAGCACGAACAAGGCCGCCGTATCCAGATGTATCACCGGTACCGCTTGCGCCAAACATTCCCGAATCAGTCATTTACGCTAGTAAGCCCTTCATTTGAATGGTTGGCTTCGCGTTCATGGCTGCGAGTTCAACTTCCTTAATTATTTGTGCGCGATTTGCTCCGAGTTTTTCATCGTAAATCTTTTCGTGAAGTTTTAAAATAGCATCCATCAACATTTCAGGGCGCGGGGGGCAGCCAGGAAGGTAAATATCAACTGGAACTACGTGATCAACGCCTTGCACAATCGCATAGTTATTAAACATTCCACCCGAAGAGGCACATGCACCCATTGCAATTACCCACTTAGGTGCCGACATTTGATCGTAAATTTGACGTAGCACGGGAGCCATTTTGTTTGAAACGCGGCCTGCGACAATCATTAAATCAGCCTGACGCGGCGAAGCGCGAAAAACCTCCATACCAAAACGTGAAATGTCATATTTTGCTGCAGAGCCAACGGCCATCATTTCAATAGCGCAACAGGCAAGACCAAATGTCGCCGGCCATAATGAGTTCTTACGCATGTAGCCGGCAAGTTTTTCAACTGTGGTTAATAGAAATCCGCTTGGAATCTTTTCTTCTAGACCCATTCTTTAATCCCATTCCAATCCGCCGCGGCGCCATACATATGCATAAGCAACAAAGACTGTTCCAATAAATATTGCCATTTCAACGAGGCCAAAGATTCCTAGTTGATCAAAAGTCACTGCCCATGGATAAAGAAAAACAATTTCAATATCAAAGATAATAAACAGCATTGCAGTTAAGAAATATTTAACTGGAAAACGACCGCCCTCGGCAGCCTGTGGTGATGGTTCGATTCCACATTCATAAGCATCGAGCTTGGCACGGTTGTATCGAGCCGGACCAGTTAAAGCGCCAGCCACAACTGAGATCATCGCAAAGCCAAAGCCGATTGCCCCTAGCACCAGAATCGGTACGTATGGATTGGGTGTGGGTATCACGTGTGAAATCTTAAGGTGCTTGGGACCCCGCCAATGACCGCTAGCCCTTAATCCCAGTGTGAACTGAAACAACCCCAAAAGTCAGGTTTTTCCAGGTAACCGAGCCCCAACCAGCGGCCTTCATGGCCGCAGCCAAGCCCTCTTGATTGGGCCAGGCCCTTATAGATTCAGCTAAATATACGTAGGCATCGGGGTTTGAGGCCGTCTTTCGAGCGATTATAGGAAGGGCGCGCATGAGGTAGCTCATATAGAGGCTACGAAAAGGTGCCCATGTGGGGTGTGAAAATTCGACCACAACCATTCGACCCCCATGCTTGGTCACCCGATATGCCTCAGCGAGCGCTCTGGGGTAATCCACAGTATTTCGAAGGCCAAAGGAGATAGTCGTGACGTCAAAGCTCTCGTCCTCAAAGGGCAGATTGAGGGCATCGGCCTTAGAAAAGCTTAAGTATGGGCGGGATTTTCGACCCTGAGCCAGCATTCCCTCAGAGAAATCCGTTGAAAGTACGCTCGCCCCAGCTTTGTGAAGAGGCTCTGAGGATGAGCCAGGCCCGGCGGCCAGGTCAAGGATTTTCATACCTGGGACAGGGGCGATGATCTTGGTCGCGGCTCTGCGCCAGGCCTTGGTGCGTCCTAAAGATAGAAGATCGTTAACGATGTCATAGCGTTTTGCCACTCCATCAAACATTGCCGCCACTTCATCGGGATCTTTACCGAGATTGGCGCGGGACATGCACGCATTCTCCCTTGAAGTAGGCTCATCCACAACTCAACCACTCAAGGAGAGCTCACATGTCATTTCCTGCTACCTCGCTGCGAGCAATCGTGCTACCTCGCAGCTCTGCGATGACGCATGCAACATTGATTGCTGGTGGGACCATCTTTCTTGCAGCCCTTGCCCAGATTGCAGTTCCAATTCCTGGTTCACCTGTGCCTGTAACCGGGCAGACCTTAGGAGTGCTTCTCATCGGAACTACTTATGGGGCCAACCTTGGTTTAGCGACTTTCGCAACGTATCTTCTGGCCGGAGCCTTAGGAGCGCCCGTTTTTGCCGGCGCTAGTTTTGGTCTTGAAAAGATTACAGGCGCAACTGGTGGTTATTTATTTGGAATGCTGGTCACAACGTATCTTTTAGGTCTTTTTGCAAATAGACGAATGGACCAAAGATTTCTTACCTCATATCCATCAATGATATTTGGAACCTTCACTACATTTGCTTTTGGCCTACTGTGGCTTTCACATTTCACTGGAAAAGATTGGGCTTGGACAATAAATGCAGGTTTGACTCCATTTATTGTTGGTGAGATTCTTAAAATCATAATTGCTGGAACATCGCTGCCTCTTCTTTGGCGCTTCGTTAACGCAAAGCGACGATAGAAAAGTTTCAATGACCTCATTAACCCCTGTAACAACCATGCACTGTGGTGTGCGTGTTCCCTTGTTAAATCTCTTGCCCGATTCAAATCCAGTCTCATGGATCCGTGGTGGCGAGGGTCTAGTGGGATGGGGAACACATGCAACTACTACCGTAAGTGGTCCGAATCGATTTACCGATGCGCGTAACTGGTGGCATGCACAACTCGAAGGCTTCGCCGTCACAAACTCAGTTCATGGAAATGGAACGGGTCCAGTTCTATTTGCATCTTTCTCCTTTTCACCAAACGATGAATCAGTCTTGATAATTCCAAAAGTAATCGTGGGTAAAAAAGGTGAAAAATCATGGATTACATGGTTTGGATCAGCCCCACAGCCAGAATTGGACGTAACTACTCCTGAAATAAATCACAATTCGATTACTTGGGATGGCCCGGGTGATGCAGATATCGACTGGAAAGCCCGCGTCTCTGCTGCAGTAAATCGAATCCAAAGTGGTGCACTAGATAAAGTGGTGTTGGCACGTGACTTTACTGGACGATCACATAGCGATATTGATCCCCGTCCAATATTGAAAAAATTAGCTGCCGAATATCCATCAACGTGGTGCTTTGCCGTGGGTGGCTTAGTCGGTGCCACTCCAGAGTTATTGCTGCGACTTTCGCGAAAGATGGTTACCTCGCGAGTGCTAGCTGGCACGATCAGCAAAACCGGTGATGATGAGCGCGATTTAGCCCTTGCCGGCTCTCTGGCTAGATCATCGAAGGATTTAGAGGAACATGAGTATGCGGTGCGCTCTGTTGCAGATGCCCTTGAACCATTTTGTACATCAACAAATGTTCCAGAATCTCCGTACGTATTGCACTTAGCAAATGTTATGCATTTAGCAACCGATGTAACTGGAGCGTTGGCTGAAAAACTCTCCCATGTCGATGCATTTACAATTCTTGAACAGTTACATCCATCGGCAGCTGTTTGCGGGACTCCACGTGAGCAAGCCGCAGAACTCATCGCTGAAATTGAGGGAATGTCTCGTGGGCGTTATGCAGGTCCGGTTGGTTGGATAGATGCGGCAGG
>CAXNCU010000017.1:0-17157 GCA_964200985.1 Candidatus Planktophila sp. | reverse complement strand
ATATCTTCAGGATTCACGCGAACTTCAAGCGTTGTTCCACGACGATGCGTCTTCTCTGTAACAACAACATCATTGGGATTATCAACGATCCCTTTGACTAGGTGCTCGAGAGCCTCATCCATCATAATTATTCGGCAGCCGCTTCTGTTGGTGCTTCAACGACAGCTTCGGTTTCAACCACGACGTCTGCTGGGGTTTCAATCACAGCTTCTGTAGCCACTTCTACCACTGGAGTTTCGACAACTGCCTCTATTGGGTTGGCCTTTGCAGCTAACTTCTCTTGAGCCTTCTTCTTTAATGTTGTTGCGCCCTCTTTAGGCTCATCCATTGCATTCTTAACAGCTGCCTCGTATGCAACATGCTTTCCTACACGTGGGGCGGCAACGCGAAGTGTGCCTTCAGTTCCTGGAAGACCCTTGTGCTTCTGCCAATCTCCAGTCACCTTCAGAAGCGCCTCTACAGCCTCTGATGGTTGTGCACCAACTCCGAGCCAGTACAGAGCGCGCTCTGAGTTGATCTCGATTAGTGATGGCTCTTGTCCTGGAACATAGCGACCGATCTCTTCAATTGAAAGACCGTTACGTGCTTTGCGTGAGTCGGTAACGACGACGCGGAAAAATGGTGTGCGGATCTTGCCCATGCGCATTAAACGAATTTTTGTAGCCAAGAAAGGTATCTCCTGTTTATGTGTGTCATATCTTTTCTCCACAGCGGGGTGCGTGGTGAAGCGATTTAACTATCGGTCTTATGGATGTTGTTAGGGGATAGAGGGCCCCTTCAACAGGTTGCTTATTCTGCCACCATCAGGCTGGATACGCGAAATCGCCTACTGGGACTCCTCTAGCGCCCGCTTGGCGGGATTGCCTGATTTGGACTTCTTCTTAGGCGCTATCGAAGGCTTGGGCGGCGCCATCGCAGGCATTCCCATTCCAGCCATCCCTGCAGGCATCCCACCATTTCGAACCTGCTTCATCATCTTTTGTGCAGCTGAGAAGCGGTCAACGAGGTTATTTACATCAGATACTTTTCGCCCAGATCCAAGGGCTATTCGAGCTCGGCGCGAGCCATTTAATACTTTGGGATCACGGCGCTCAATTGGCGTCATCGATTGCACGATGGCCTTAGTGCGAACTATTTCGCCCTCATCAAAGTTCTCGATCTGTTTCTTCATTGCCCCTGAACCAGGCAACATACCTAGGAGCTTAGACATCGAACCCATCTTCGACATTGCAGTGAGCTGCTCGAGGAAATCCTCTAAAGTGAAATCTTCACCGCTTGCAAACTTCGCCTCCAGTTTTGCCGATGTATCGCCATCGAAGGCCTTCTTTGCCGCCTCAGCCAAAGTTGCAACATCGCCCATTCCAAGAATTCGAGATGCCATACGATCGGGATAGAAAATATCGAACTCAGATGTTTTCTCACCCGTAGATACAAACATGATGGGACGTTGAGTCAGAGAAGTGATCGAAAGGGCGGCTCCACCCCGTGCATCTCCATCGAGTTTAGTTAGGACGACGCCATCAAAGCCCACGCCATCTAGAAAGGCTTTCGAAGTACGCACTGCATCTTGCCCGGTCATCGCATCGACAACAAATAAAATCTCATCGGGTTTAACGGCGTCTCGAATATCGCTGGCCTGTTTCATTAAATCGGCATCGACACCTAATCGTCCGGCAGTATCGACAATAACCATGTTGTACTGCTTAGCCTTAGCAAACTCCACTCCAGCCTTAGCTACCTTTACTGGATCACCAACACCGTTGCCAGGCTCTGGGGCAAAGACTGGGACACCAATACTCTGACCAACAACTTGAAGTTGGGTTACCGCATTTGGCCGTTGTAAATCCGAGGCAACTAAGAGTGGAGTGTTGCCTTGATCGGAGTAGAACTTTGCAAGCTTTCCGGCAAGTGTTGTCTTACCCGCGCCTTGCAGGCCTGCCAACATAATTACTGTTGGTGGGTTTTTCGAAAAACGAACTCTGCGTGCCTGACCGCCGAGAATATCGGCTAAGGACGTGTTAACGATTTCAAAGATTGCGTTAGCTTGATTTGTACCGGGCTGCATTGTCGCAAGTGCGGCAGTTGATTTTTCGGCAATCTCGGCGATGAAAGATTCGACAACTTCTAGTGCAACGTCAGACTCGAGTAGTGCCTGACGAATCTCGGCGCATGTGTCATCGATGTCGCCTTTGGAAATCTTTCCGCGAGAGCGAAGTGATGAGAAGACCGTGCCAAATCGCGAAGTCAATGAATCAAACATGATGGGCCAAGAATAGCCTTCTTCGAAAGCTTAGATAGCCTGGGAGCCCTTCTCGCCTGTACGTACCCGCACTACCTGCTCTACCGGAGTTGTCCATACCTTTCCATCACCAATTGATCCAGTTGAAGCGGCTTTGACGATGACGTCGAGTACTGCATCGACCTCTTCGTCATTGACAAGTAGTTCGATACGTACTTTGGGTATCAAATTGACGGTGTACTCAGCACCTCGATAGACCTCGGTGTGTCCTTTTTGTTGTCCCATACCACTTACCTCTGAAACGGTCATACCGGCGATACCATGAGTATTGAGAGCATCCTTAACTGCATCTAACTTAAAGGGTTTAACGATTGCAGTAATTAATTTCATTAGAAGGATCCCCCTCGTGACGAGCTTGATAACTCATAGGCGCTTTCAGCGTGCTCGTTCAGATCGATACCTTCTATTTCCTTATCCAAATCGACACGGAACCCAATGGTTTTTTCGATCGCAAATCCTAGAATTAATGTAACAACAAAGGAGTATGCGGCAACGATTCCAACTCCCCATGCCTGCATGATTAGCAGTCTGGTACCTCCACCATAGAGCAGACCATTCACGCCAATGCTATTGACTGCTTGGGTACCAAATAGTCCAATAGCTAAAGAGCCCCATACTCCAGCAACTAAATGCACTCCGACTACATCGAGTGAATCATCAAAGCCGAATCTATATTTTAGGCTTACAGCAAGTGCACAAAAAATTCCAGCAAAAAGCCCGATAACAACAGCGGCCCAAGGAGCCACAAATGCGCACGCTGGTGTGATCGCAACTAAACCTGAAATCGCACCAGATGCGGCGCCAAGCGAAGTTGCATGACCGTTTCGAACTCTCTCAACAAAGAGCCAACCTAGAACTCCAGCAGCGGCGGCCACTTGAGTATTCATTAATACAAGTCCAGCGATTCCATTTGCAGCTAGGGCCGAACCAGCGTTAAAACCGAACCAACCAAACCATAAAAGCCCAGAGCCAAGAAGAACTAATGGCAATGAGTGCGGACGCATAGATTCTTTACGCCAACCAACGCGCTTACCAAGGACGATAGCGAGTGCTAAACCTGCAGCACCAGCGTTAATGTGGACGGCGGTTCCACCTGCAAAATCTTCAAGACCTTTTCCTGCAAGGAAACCAGTTCCGGTCACCGTGTCTCCAACTTTATTTCCAAAAGCAAAAACCCAGTGCGCAACAGGGAAGTAAACAATTGTCGACCAGATGGCGACAAAGACGGCCCATGAGACAAACTTAGCTCGATCGGCAATTGCTCCGGAAATAAGTGCCGGAGTAATGATTGCGAACATTAATTGAAAGGCCGCGAATACCAAGACTGGAATTGGATAAATGCCACCATTATTTGTGAACTCATCCACCATGCCGCCAAGACCAGAGAATGAAATATTTCCATACCAAGGTGAATCGGCTTTATAACCAAAGGCTAATTCGAAGCCATAGATAACCCACAAGATGCTTACGATGCCAATAGTAATAAATGACATCATCATCATATTAAGAACGCTCTTAGTCCGAACCATTCCACCGTAAAAAAATGCCAGTCCGGGTGTCATAAGTAAAACCAGAGCTGTGCTAGCTAACATCCAGGCTGTATCGCCAGAGTTCAAAACTGTTTCGGTCATCAGTGCCATCTTTCAAGTAATAACTACAAGAGTTCTCGCCTTTGAGGTGGGTTAAAGATGGCCCTAATGAGTTACAGAAGGTGCTCGATAGCGTTTCAAGCGCGTTGCAAATTGAGCTTTTATGTTACATCTACGTTACGCGAGTATCCCCAGAATGTAGGCTTGCGGGTCGAATGGGGCGATATCGCTCTCACTCTCCCCCACACCAATCCATTTAATCGGGATATGAAGCTCACTTTCAATCGCTAGAGCAATACCCCCTCGCGCACTTCCATCAAGCTTGGTGAGAATTATCCCAGTCACGCTAACGGCGCTTGCGAAAATTTTTGCCTGTTCCAAACCGTTTTGTCCTGTGGTCGCATCGATAGTTAATAAAACTTCGTTAACTGGAGAAATCTTTTCAACGACACGCTTTACCTTTTCTAACTCATCCATGAGATCGCTCTTGTTATGCAAACGCCCTGCGGTATCTATAACTAGATAATCTGCATTCATTTGCCTTGCTTGCTTAATGCCATCAAAAGCTACCGATGCAGGATCGCCCTGCGACTTACCCGAGATTACTTCGACGCCAATACGCGCTCCCCACGTCTGAAGCTGCTCAACTGCTGCTGCTCGGAAAGTATCACCAGCGGCCACAATCACGGATGCTCCCGATTTTTTAATCCGCCCTGCCAGTTTTGCGACAGATGTCGTCTTACCTGTGCCGTTTACACCCACCACCATAATCACAGTAGTGCCAGCTGGATTTGTGATTGGAAGCCGTGATTTTGTCGATAGATGAGAGGTGAGAGTTTGAATTAAAGCCTCTTCAGCATTCTCACTCTTTACTTTTCGCGCACTCTCTAGGAGCTCTCTCGTAAGAGTAGGGCCAATATCTGATGCTAAAAGTTCGCTCTCTAGCTCCTGCCAATCAGCTGGGGCAAAGGAGTTCTCTCCCTTAATTTTTGCGATGAACTTACTAAAAAGACCCATACCTAAATCGCTTAACTTACGTCGGATTCACGCAACCGCTGTGAAATAACCTCAGTCACACCATCTCCACGCATCGTCACACCGTAAAGTGCATCGGCAATCTCCATCGTGCGCTTTTGGTGAGTAATAATAATTAACTGCGAACTTTCACGAAGCTCTTCAAGGACGCCAAGTAATCGCCCAAGGTTGACATCATCCAAGGCCGCTTCAACTTCATCGAGAACATAGAAAGGACTTGGGCGCGCTTTAAAGATAGCTACCAACATGGCAACGGCAGTTAAAGACTTCTCGCCACCAGAGAGAAGTGAAAGGCGCTTGATGCGCTTACCTGGTGGACGGGCCTCGACATCGACACCACTAGTCAAAGGATTATCTGGGTCGACCAAAATTAAGCGTCCATCTCCCCCAGGGAACAGACGCGCAAAAATCTCTTCAAAGTGACGGGCAGTATCTTCAAAGGCTTCCATGAATATTGTCTGAACCCGATCATCTACCTCTTTAATAATATCGAGCAGATCTTTTTTCGTGTTCTTTAAATCTTCCAACTGATCAGCTAAGAACTTGAGGCGCTCTTCTAGTGATGAGAACTCTTCAAGGGCCAATGGGTTGATCTTGCCGAGTAAGTTAAGTGATCGCTCAGCAGAGGCTAAACGCTTTTCCTGTTGATCGCGGCGATATGGAATCAATTCGGTCGTGACAATCTCTCCATCCTCATTTTCAAAGAATGTCGGTACATCATTGTCCGGTCCATACTCTGCTACAAGAGTCTGCGTATCGATAGCAAACTCTTCCGCTGTTTTGTTTTCTAGAGACTCAATACGCATACGTTGTTCGGCGCGAGCAATCTCATCGCGGTGCACACTCGAAGTCAGAGCTTCAAGCTCACCTGCTAACTCTCGTCCGCGTGTTCGAACCGTCAGAGTTTCGCCCTCTCGAAGCACACGGGACTCTTCTAATCGTGCACGTTCAATTGCCGCCTTTGAAATTGAACGTTCAATGTGAATGAGTGCCTCGTAGGCCGCTTCGGCAATTGCCTGCGAAATCACCGCTGCACGGGCTCGGGCGCTGCGGCGGATGAGCGCACGTTGGGAGGCCTCTCGCTCATTACGTGCCGACTCTTCAAGTGCTAAGGCACGGGCGGCAACCGATGTAACACGCTCTTCAATTGTTCGAACAGCTAGACGCGCCTCAACTTCGGCGGTGCGGGCTATTGAAACCGAGTTGCGTAGATCTTCAGTGAAACTGTGATCGGGCTCGGCAATAGTGCCTTGCTGGTGAAGTTGGTTTTGGGCAATTACTAATTCGCCTTCATCGCGAGATTTAGCATTACCTGCCTCGTTAATGTTGGCATTTAATCGCTCGACCTCGGCCATTGCAGATTTCATGTTCTGCCCAGAGACAGCCAACTGCTCAGTTAGAGCTCCGATACGTGCATCAGATTCATTGAGCTTTGATAAAGCCAGGTCGTACTCACTTTGCTTACCCTCAACTTCGGTACTCTGTGTTGAAATATCAAACTTTAAACGATCGCATGTATGGGTAATCTCAGAGAGCTTAGTTTCCAGGCCGGCTATAAGGGCGGTTATTTCAATAAGTGAAGAAGAGGATTTAGAGCCTCCGCGAGCACGAAGCCGTGTAACCACATCGCCATCGCGCGTGACAACAGTGACCGATGGATTCGAGCGAAGAATCGCTTCGGCATCGCGTGCTGAGTCGGCAACAACGATATTGGCAAGTAGTGATGAGACAAGAGCACTGATTGAATTAGAGCGAACATGCGATGCAAGAGAGGTTAAGCCAGCTGGAATCATCGAGCTAGAGGTCGCGCCTTCTTCGTAGACCAAAACATCGGCCTGCCCTAGATTTTCACTTCTTAAAGTTGTGAGGGCTGTAACTGCCGATGCTAAGTCTTTTACGACTACGGCTTCTGCGAGAGCACCAAGGGCGGCAGCGGTCGCAGTTTCCCAACCAGAGTCGATTTCAATAAGGCTTGAAATCGATCCGAGAATATGAACACCTCGTGAGTCATGAAGCAAAGCTGAAGCGCCATCACGGTTTTGTGAAGTCAGCTTCATCGCTTCGATTTTAGATTCAATTACATTACGTTCACGATCAGCTAGTCGTTCGGCCTCAACAAGTGCATTTAACTTATTCTTGGCTGCCTCTAGTACTGATTTTGTATTTTCGAACTGCGAGTCAAGACCCTTTTCGCCAGTATCTGCACTTGCAATCTCTAGTTCATATGTTGAGTACTCGCGTTGGGCAGTATCTACACGGTTTTGCGCCTCATCGCGCGAACGCGTTAATCGCTCAATCTCTTCAGAGATCGCCTCGAGACGGGCTTGGAGGGATTTAATATGGCCCTCTTGACGCGCAGTGCCTTCGCGCGCATCTGCAATGGCACGCATGGCTGCAGCAATCTTATCTTCATCGATTTTTAATGCGTGTTCACTTTGAACAAGACTTGATGTTGCGGCAACTAGTGCCTGCTTTGATGTTGAAACGCCTGCACGCAATTCGCTCTCTTCCTTTCGCAAGAGCTCTGCATCTCTATCAATTGCATCGGGGTCACGCCCTGATGTGCGCGCCTCTTCCGCCTCTTCATTGAGAAAACGTGATCGCTCTTGAGCAAGAGATTGAGTTCCTCTAAATTTTTCGCGAAGAGAGTTCAATTGATAGTACGTCTCTTGTGCTTTAACTAATTGTGGGCCCTCAACAGAGGCTTGATAATCCAAAGCCTCTTCGCGCTTACGGATTGAGTCAACTTCTGCCTCAACAATGCCACGTCGCTCGCGCAACGCTGTCTCGTCTGCAACTTCTGCATCGAGAGTTTTTGAAAGAGAAATGAAATCATCGGCAAGCAATCGAAGCTTGGCATCTCTAAGATCTGCTTGAATTGTTGCCGCTTTCTTTGCAACCTCTGCCTGTTTACCTAGTGGTCGAAGTTGACGACGCAGCTCTACAGTTAAGTCTTGAACGCGCGCTAGGTTTGTCTGCATTGAATCTAATTTGCGAAGAGCTTTTTCTTTGCGTTTGCGATGCTTAAGAACACCGGCAGCCTCTTCGATGAATCCACGGCGCTCTTCCGGTGTTGCCATCAAGATCGCATCAAGCTGGCCTTGGCCAACGATGACGTGCATCTCTCGCCCGATTCCAGAATCACTTAAGAGCTCTTGAATGTCGAGTAAGCGGGATGCTTCACCATTAATCTGGTATTCGCTGTGCCCGTTACGGAAAAGTATGCGCGAGATAGTTACTTCGCTATATTCAATTGGGAGTGCGCCATCGGCATTATCGATTGTGAGAGAAACTTCTGCGCGGCCAAGTGGTGCACGCCCGCTAGGTCCTGCGAAAATAACATCTTCCATCTTGCCGCCGCGTAAAGATTTCGCGCCTTGTTCACCCATAACCCAAGTCAGAGCATCAACAACGTTACTTTTTCCTGAACCATTTGGCCCAACCACGCATGTGATTCCTGGCTCCAGGCGCAAAGTGGTGGAGGATGCAAAGGACTTAAAGCCCTTGAGGGTGATGCTCTTCAAATACACGCGGCAAACCTATCGCCAATTGAGAGCATTTTTAACGGATTTAAGGCTGAGGTAGCTCGTGTTTTAAGGATTCATAGGCGATACGCGCAGCAATCTGTTCGGCTTCGCGCTTGCTCTTACCATTGCCTTGACTAATGCCAACGCCTGCGACCATAGCAACGGCGGTGAAATTCTTATCGTGATCAGGGCCCTCTTCGCTAACAACATAATCAGGGACGCCCTTATTTAGGGCTGCTACTAACTCTTGGAGCGCCGTCTTGCCATCTAAGCCTGCCCCGCGAGCCACAGCTGAATCCATTGTTGATGATATTAATCGGCGAACAATTTGAGTGCAGATTTCAAAACCGAACTGCATGTAAATTGCGCCTATAACCGCCTCAAGTGCATCGGCTAGAAGGGAGTTTTTATCTCTTCCTCCCGTTACCTCTTCGCCTTTTCCTAAGCGAATATATTTTCCTAAATCTAACTCGCGTGCAATATCTGCAAGTGCGCGCATGTTGACAACACCTGAACGAAGTGGGGAGAGACGACTTTCATCAAACTCTGGATAACGTTTGTAGAGCTCTTCAGTAACGATTAAACCTAAAACTGAATCACCTAAAAACTCAAGGCGCTCATTAGTCTCTTTACTTCCCGATTCATATGCAAATGATCGGTGAGTAAAAGCTAACTCGAGAAGTGAGGGTTCAATGACTACCCCCAACTGCTCATTGAGCAACTGGCTCAGATCAGACCTCTAAAACCTGGCGACGGTTATATGTACCGCAGGTTGGGCAGGCAGTGTGTTGCAGCTTTGGCTGTTGGCACTGTGGGCATGTTGCAAGAGAGGCAGCAGTTGTCTTCCACTGGCTTCGGCGTGAGCGCGTCTTAGAACGCGAGGTCTTCCGCTTTGGTACTGGCACTTTTCTAACCTCTTCTTCTTTTCCTTACGCAACGGTGGTTGCAGGGCGTAAGTATCCCTTAAAAACCCTATTTCTTGAAATCGGGGCCATCTATGTTCAAAGCTGCAAGCCCGGCCCATCTAGCATCGATAACCTCGTGAGCGTGGTCCTGAGGCAGTTCGGCCCATTTTCCGCCACATTCGTGGCACAAACCCTGGCAATCATCGCTGCATAGTGGGGTGCTGGGCAGGGAAAGCACAATGGCATCACGGATAGGGCTCTCAAGATCCATGATGTCGCCATCCATCAGGAGCTCATCCTCGATCTCAAAATCATCGACTACCGCTGCACGTTTTTTTCGTTCAATCTTCTTTTCATATAGATAGAGCTCTTGGACTCTTTTTTCAATGATGATTTCAACTGGATCTAGGCATCGCCCACACTCGCCCTTAGCGACTGCATAGATTTCGGCGCTTAGCAATACACCCTCGGTCACTGACTCAAGACGGGCATCAACTTCAATAACTCCACCGACAGGAACTGCGATGAGCTCGACTCCTACTTTTTCTGGGACTTCAATATCTAACTCATACTCTTTCATCTCGCCCGCTCGGCGCGGAAGTTCGTATGTATTGAGTTTATAGACCTCTGGAAGTTTTGACATCATTATTAATCTGCATCAGAGAGTTGTGCAAGTGCATCTTTATCGCCCGCACCAGCTAAACGCTCGCGCCCACGTGACACTGCATCTTGAGTCTTATTCAAAATAACTTCAAGAGTTGCAAGTCGACCATCAATGTACTCTTCAACTTCAGCCTTTTCCTGTAAACCCTTGTCGCGAGCATCGGCGAGAATTTTGCGCGCTTCATCACGCGCATTCTGCACAATTGAAGTCTGTTCAACCATTCTGGCCACATCTTCGCGTGCCATGGAAATCATCTGTTCAGCACTAAGGCGGCCCTCTTCAATAATCGCATCACGGGCAGAGATAACTTTTTGTGCCGATTCAAAATCCACCGGTAGTGCAGCCCTAGCCTCATCGAGTAGTTCGAGCATTTCACCACGGTGCACAACGCAACTTGCAGATAGCGGAACTCCACGTGCCTCTTCAACTAATGTGATTGCCGATGCTAGCTTGTCAATTGAGTCCATAAGTTATTTCCCGCCTGCTCTAAGTTTTATTGCCGCATTAACATTTGGAGGAATCATTGTCGAAACATCTCCCCCATAGTGCGCCAGCTCTTTGACGATTGATGAGGAAAGAAATGAGTATGCCGGGGCAGTTGCCATCAACATAGTCTCTACTCCTGAGGCCTGAAGATTTAACTGGGCCATCTGGAGCTCATAATCAAAATCAGTTACAGCTCGAAGTCCTTTTACAATGGTCGTAATGGAGTTACTCTTGCAAAAATCAACTAATAAACCACTCCAAGAATCAACAATTACATTTGGCAGATCGGCTACAGATTCTCGGATCATTTCTATCCGTTCAGGGACCGTGAAAAGAGAGGACTTGGTTCGATTCTCTAGAACTGCCACAACAACCTGGTCGAAGTGAGCGCTAGCGCGTTTGATGATATCTAGATGTCCAAATGTGATTGGATCAAAGGAGCCTGGACACACTGCGCGTTTCATGGTTCAAACGCTAGCAAGAGATGGCGTACTTATCCATTCTTACAGTGTGTTATTGCCGTAGAAAATAGTGACCGCACCATATTTCCGCTCACGTGCGGCCACAATGCCCTCTGGCCACCTAAATTTCGATCCCTTCGCAGTGCGCTCTACGGCTATCAATGCATCATCTTTGAGAAACTCACCGCTTCGAAGTTTGCTGACAATTTCTTCAACCTCTGCGTCCGTGAAATCGAAGGGCGGATCGATGTAGATAATGTGATATTTCTCTTTAGGCGGATCGCTGACAAAACGTTGAGCCGACATTGAATAGAGGTGAAATTTTCCAACGGGGAGATTCTTTTTTACTAACTCATAATTATTTTCAACAGTTTTTTGCGCATCTACATCGCGCTCAACGGCATGCACTATAGATGCTCCACGCGACAGCGCCTCTAGCCCGATGGCACCGGAGCCGGCAAATAAATCCAAAACATGCAGACCCAGAAAATCTCCAAACTCAGAAGTTAGTGATGAAAACAATCCCTCTCGAGCGCGATCTGATGTTGGACGAGTGGCACCTGCAACAGTGCCTAACGTGCGACCCTTTGCTACTCCTGCAATGATTCTCAAGGCTTTAACCCTTATCTAAATAATCAATAGCGGCATCTCTTGCCATCAGTGCAACCTCTGCACTAAGCGCAGGATAACTTGATAAATCATCCGATGCTGCGATTACGCCCTGTGCATCGGCGCGCGCACTTTCAATGAGCTCCTCATCTCGCAAGACTCGAAGCAGGCGAAGATGCGACTGCGTTCCCGATTGACTTGCACCTAGTACATCGCCTTCGCGACGTTGCTCAAGATCGATCCTGGAAAGCTCGAAGCCATCAAGGGTCAGAGCAACGGCATCGAGTCTCTCCCGTGCCGGAGTTTCTACTGCCGCACTTGTGACCAATAGACATAGCCCTGGCGAAGTACCACGTCCAACTCGCCCACGAAGTTGATGAAGTTGAGATACACCAAAGCGATCTGCATCCATGATGACCATCACCGTTGCATTGGCAACGTCGACGCCGACTTCAATCACGGTCGTTGAAACAAGTACATCGATTTCACCGGCGGCAAATGCGCGCATCGTGGCATCTTTTGTTTCGCTGCTCTGGCGTCCATGCAGCTCGGCCACGCGCAGGCCTGAAAGTGCTCCAGTTGCTAGCTGCGGTGCCAGTTGCATCACGGATGCAATATCGGGCGACTCTAAGCCAAATAGAAAGTCGGTATCGGAGCTCTCATCACTTCCAGCCTCAATGCGAGGAGCTACGACATATGCCTGATGACCGGCGGCGACTTCCTCGCGGATTCGCTCCCAGGCACGAGCTAAATAGGTTGGCTTTTCAAGAACTGAAACTACATGCGTTGTAATTGGTTGACGTCCAAGTGGTAACTCACGCAAAGTGGAGACATCGAGATCACCGAAAACTGTCATAGCAACGGTACGTGGAATCGGTGTAGCCGTCATAACTAATAAATGTGGAGGCTTCTGCGCTTTTACTTTAAGAGCATCACGCTGTTCAACACCAAATCTATGTTGCTCATCGACCACGATTAAACCCAAATCATTGAACTCAACTTTTTCACCGAGAAGAGCGTGTGTTCCAATAATTATTCCAGCTGCTCCAGTTGCAGCTAATGAGAGAGCCTCTCTGCGGGCAGGCGCACTCTGCGAACCGGTAATAAGGGTTAATCGAGTCGCCTTTTCGGCACTTGCAAGTGTTCCACCAAGTGCTAACGGGCCTAAGAGTTTTTCAAATGTACGCACATGTTGGGCAGCTAGTACCTCAGTTGGTGCAAGAAGGGCGGCCTGTCCCCCGCTATCGACAACGGCCAACATCGCACGAAGTGCCACGATTGTTTTTCCAGAACCAACTTCACCTTGTAGTAAGCGATGCATGGGGTGAGCCTGTGCTAAATCCTCTTCAATCTCTTTTATTACCGAGAGTTGACCGCCTGTTAGTTCAAAAGGAAGGGAAGCATCAAAGGCTTCAAGCAGTCCGCCCTTAATCGTTTTTCGCGAAATAGTATTGAGCTTCTTTAACTCATTGCGGCGCATCACCAACATTAACTGCAGCAAGAAAGCCTCATCAAATGTCAACCGTTCACGCGCTCTGTCTGCATGTTCTAAATCCGCTGGCTTATGTAGTTGAACTAAGGCTTGCTGCAAAGTCGGATAGTTATGCGAACTCCTAATTTCTTCAGGTAAATAATCTTTCACTTCATCCAAGGTTTCAATTGCCATATCCACACACTGTGAAATCTTCCATGAAGGCATTTTCGCCGTTGCTGGATACACCGGTAAGTACTTTCCCGCAAAGCCAACAATTGCATTCTCAACATCGGCGCCGTCGGGAATCATCTGATAATCAGGGTGGGCCAACTGTTTGCGCTTATTGAAGATTCCGACTTTTCCGGCAAATAATCCCTGACTACCAACCTTGAGCTCTTTTTGGCGCCAGGCCTGATTAAAGAATGTGAGAGCGAGTTTTTCACGGCCATCTGTGACGATGACCTCCAAAATACTTCCCTTTCGTCCTCGAATCGGACGAGTGGTGCAACTATGTACCTCGGCGAGAATAGTTACCTCGTCGCCTTCGTGTAACTCGGCAATATCCGAGAGCTCTCCGCGGACCATATATCGACGGGGATAGTGACGCATGAGATCACCGACCGATTTTATACCGAATGCTTCGGCCAATACTTTTGCGGTGCGATCACCTACAACGTTGGAAAGTTTGTTATCGAGATCGCCCACATGCGCATTCTCTCGCGTCTAAGGGGGCTTTTGCCTCTCTTAGCGCTCCATTGTCAGAGTTTTATCGCAGCTTTCCCAGCCGCTGTGGGTCACAACAATTGCGATTTTGTGAGCAAGGCGCTCGGCGATGCTCTTTTCAATTCGACTGGCCAATGCCTCATCGAGATGCTCAGTGGGTTCATCAAAAATATATACATCGGCCTGTGCCAATAAAACTCTTGCAACTGATAATCGCTTGGCCTCTCCACCAGAGATGACACGACCGAAGTCACCGAGGACCGTATCTAGCCCCTGCGGCAGCTCGTAAAGAAGTTGATTGAGCTCAAGCAGGGTAAGTACGTCAATTATTTCGGTATCGGTTGCATCTTGATTGGCAATCTTTAAATTCTCACGCAGCGATGTATTAAAGATGTGCGAGCGTTGAACAGTCCCAACTACACGACCGCCTAGATCGCTAAAACTTTTCGCAGATCGTCCATCAAATTTCAATTCACCCTTGTAGGGCAAAAGCCCCAGTAGGCCCATCACCAACGTTGATTTTCCGCTTCCGCTTCGTCCACGTATTACTAATATCTCGCCCTTTGCAACCTCAAATGATGTTGGCTTCATAAACTCATTACTCCAAGCCACCGTCATATTTGTGGCAGTAATTTGCGAGATGGCAAAGTCTAACTCCGAGCCAATCTTTTGATCACTTGGTGCACTCATTAAAGTATCAACGGAATGTTGCGACATGAGAAGCTTGCCGGCATTAAATAGATTGGGATACCACGCTGTTATCGCTTCAAAGATAACAAGTGGAATAAAGATAAGCATTGTTACCTGAACGGCCGGGACCGCCTGCGATTGAGTCAACGTCATTGCCAGCCACGAAAATCCAACTACGCACAAGGCCATGAGTCCGTTAGTAAGCGATGAGAATCTCCAGGTCTGGCGCAATAACTGCTCCTCCATCACCTTAATCTCTATCTCTATCTCGTTTGTGCGTTCAACATTTTCATCCAGATAACCATAAATAGCCGCCTCTGTGACGCCGTGAATTGATCCCTCGAGAAGCTGGGTATATGTGTTCTCGCCCTTCTCGATACTTCGCGCAATTGGTTCACTACTAAGTTTAATTAATGGTGGGAAAACTGCAAGTAGAAGTGCACAAGCCGGAAGCGTAAATACAAGGCTTTCTGGTCGAACCCAAAAAGCTAGGAGCGCCCCAAATGTCAGCGAAATGACCGCCGATGATTGTGGCAGTTTTATTCGCAGTTGATACTCCTGTGCGCGCTCTACGTCATCGACAATACTTTTGACTGCCGTACCGCTATTAAAGGTGTGTGCCACTGCAATCGAACTCTGGCTCAACTTTTTATAGATTCCAACTCGTAGAGACGTTAATCGACTAAAGACCGCCTTATGACTTACTAGCCGCTCGCAGTATCTGGCCGCCGATCGAAAGATTCCGAAAAACCGGACCAGAACAATTGCAACGCTCAACGTCAAAATCGGCGGCTGCATCGATGCCATCGTGATCAACCACGCACTCGAAATCGTAAGACCGATTCCTCCAATGAATGCAAAAGCACCTAGTACATATGCAATGAACATCATCAGGTGTGCGCCTTTGAAAAAGTGGCTATTAAATCATCACTGGAAAGAATGCTCGAGTCATGTGTAATACAGATGACGATCGCACCACTGGCTGCATAATCTCGAAGCGCCTTCATGACCGCTTCACCGCTTGCCTGATCTAGATCGGCAGTGGGCTCATCGGCGATCAAAGTTCGCGGCTTGGCGGCGATGGCACGTGCAAGAGCAATCTTTCGAATCTGGCCTCCCGATGCAGCACTTCCGCCTTCTCCAGATGTTCCAAGGGCCGTCTTTAATCCGTCTGGGAGATCTGCTACATCTAGGCCACAGCGTCTAAGCAGTTCGGTAATGTCGCTCTCAGTTAACTCTGGGTCAACGATTGTGAATTGATGGCCGACGGTACCTGTTGCCAACCGTGGATTTTGTGGAACCCAGCCAATACTTTTAAACCAGGATTTTCTTCGCTCTGCGGTGACTTCCACGCCATCGGCCATTAACGTCGCCTGGGTATTAACGCCGAGGAGATTGAGGGCAAATGTGCTTTTACCTATACCTGATTCACCAACTATGAAAAATATATCGCCACTGTGTAAAACCTCGCCGCGGATTGCAGTATCAATTCGTCCTGGAATATTGAGCGACCAATCACTCCACTGAAGAGTAGAAATGTTAGAAAAATCATGTGGCTCATTAACGATTGACATGGCTCGAAGGGATTGAATCTGGGTCAGACGTGCAAATGCCTCACTGCCATCGGCCGATGCGTGAAAGAGGGAGGCTGCATTTCGAAGTGGAAAATAGACTTCGGGGGCTAAAATCAAGACGGCAAGAGATGATGTAAATCCGATTGTTCCTTCGACCAAACGTAGCCCTATCCCCACGGCAATTAAAGCAACTGAAATCGTTGCACAGAGTTCCAGGGCAAGGGCGGATAGAAATGAGATTCGAAGAACTTTCATAGTCTCGTCGGTGTATCTATCCCCCATCTCTGCAATTCGCTGGGGTTGGCTTTTATGGCGAGAAAATATCTTTAATGTTACAAATCCACGTAGAGAATCCTCAAAGTATTGGGAGAGCGAGCCCAATGTCTGCCATTTTTTAGTCACAGAGTCGGCCGTGTATCGACCTATCAATGCTCCAAAGATTGGTATTAACGGCAGAGTGAGAATTGTAATTACGCCTGAGAGTGGATCAAGAAAGAGTATTGTCACAATAACAACTGCAGGGGTGATTGATGCAAAGAAGAGCTGCGGAACAAATCGACCTAGATATATATCTAACGAGTTCAAACCCTTTATTAGCAGGCTGCTTAACGTCGAAGATGAAAGATTGGTATATGCATCCAAAGATGATGTGATCTCACTTCGAATCTCTTGCTTAATGCGAGTGGCCATCACGCTGCACCAGTATTCAAAACGAGATTGAAAGAGCGCTCTGAAAATCCAGGCGCAGGCCAAATACACTAGAAGAGTTGAAATACCTTCGGATTTGCCGATGATTCCAGCGATAATCGAAGATAAAACAAGGGCGCTAATAACAATTGTCGCCGACCAGATGATGGCGGCGGCAATTGAGACAAAGAAAAGCCTGCGGCTACCACTCCGAGAGAGCAGTAGCCGCAGATCAGCAGATTTCACTTATGCAGGATATGGCTTACTGCGTCAAGAACGCCATGTTCTGGGTTAGAGATCTGCGAGGCGCTCACGCGCTTGCGGAATACCCAGTATGTCCAGCCCTGGTAGATAAGGACTAGTGGCGTCATAACAACGGCGACATAGGTCATTACCTTCAAGGTGTATTCAGTGCTTGATGCATTTGTAATCGT
>CAXNCU010000016.1:0-17468 GCA_964200985.1 Candidatus Planktophila sp. | reverse complement strand
ATCTTTATTAACTTTGATCAAGTAATGACAACATCGCGCAAAAAACCACCATTTGGAATTGGACAGATTGGTAAGTCTTTCCGTAATGAAATTACGCCTGGAAACTTTATCTTTCGTACCCGCGAATTTGAGCAGATGGAGATGGAGTTCTTTGTCGTTCCAGGAACTGACGAGGACTGGCATCAATACTGGATCGATACACGCATGGCCTGGTATATAGATTTAGGTATTAATCCAGAGCGCCTGCGCCTCTTTGATCATCCGAAAGAGAAGCTCTCACATTACTCAAAGCGCACCGCCGATATTGAGTACAAGTTTGAATTTACTGGAACTGAATGGGGTGAGCTCGAAGGTATCGCTAACCGCACAGATTTTGATCTAAAGGCGCACTCGGCCGCCTCAGGCAAAGATTTGTCGTACTTTGATCAAGAAAAGGGCGAGCGTTGGACTCCTTATGTAATCGAGCCCGCAGCTGGTGTTGATCGTTGCACACTTACATTCTTAATGGATGCATTCACCGAAGATGAAGCACCTAATAGCAAGGGAGAGATGGAAAAGCGCGCAGTACTAAAGCTCGACCATCGTTTGGCACCGATTAAGGCTGCAGTTTTGCCACTTTCTCGTAACGCTGATTTATCGCCTAAAGCCCGCGACTTAGCTGCGCAATTGCGCAAGAACTGGAACATTGATTTTGATGATGCCGGTGCAATCGGTCGTCGCTACCGTCGACAAGATGAAATCGGTACCCCTTACTGCATCACTATCGACTTTGAAACCTTAGAAGATAATGCAGTGACAATTCGCGATCGCGACACAATGGCACAAGAGCGCATCGGCATAGACAATGTCGAAGCATGGCTTGCACCACGTTTACTAGGTTGCTAAAACCACTTCTACTGCCTCTGGCAAGCGGTGATCACTTTATTGATCCACCGGTTGTTTTAGCACCCATGGCTGGAATAACTAATGCACCTTTTCGTACGCTATGTCGCGAACAAGGCGCGGGGTTATTTGTCTCTGAAATGGTTACGGCACGAGCATTAATAGAGCGGCGTCCAGAAACGTTGCGGATGATTGTTCCAGGCAAAGATGAGTGGCCGCGTTCTGTTCAGCTATATAGCGTTGACCCAACGACGATGCGGGCCGCGGTAACGATGATCGGAAAAGAAAACTTAGCCGATCATATTGATATGAACTTTGGTTGCCCGGTTCCGAAGGTGACACGCAAAGGCGGGGGAGCGGCACTTCCTTACAAGCGAAAACTATTTGCAAATATTGTCCAAGCGGCCGTTGAGGCAGCCAAGCCATTTGGAATCCCTGTCACCGTTAAGATGCGAATTGGGATTGATAGTGATCACCACACATATTTGGAGGCTGCGCAATCCGCCGCAGATTTAGGTGTTGCCTGGGTCGCACTTCATGCACGTACTGCGGCGCAAATGTACGAGGGTAAATCTGATTGGTCGGCGATAACCCGCCTCGTTGAGCACTTAAAGCCAAGCGGAGTACCAGTTTTAGGCAATGGCGATATCTGGTCAGGGCGAGATGCTGTGAATATGGTTGCAGAGACAGGATGCGCCGGCGTAGTAGTTGGCCGCGGTTGTTTAGGACGGCCATGGTTATTTGCCGACTTGGTTGCCGCCTTACAGGGCGATGAAAAGGAAATAACGCCAACGTTGCATCAAGTACGTGAAGTGATGTTTAGGCATGCGAATCTAATTGTTGAGTATCTAGAGTCAGAAGATCGTGGCATGCGCGATATGCGCAAACACATGGCCTGGTATTTAAAGGGCTTTCGTGTCCCACGCGAAATTCGGCATGATTTAGGAATGGTCAGCTCGTTAGAAGAGATGCGCGGCCTGCTTGATCAATTAGAGGATCAGCCATATCCAGTCGAAGTTGGCGATAAGCCACGCGGACGTACAAGTCATGGTCGCCCACCAACATTGCCAGATGGTTGGCTCAATGATCCCGATGAATTAGTTCATGTCGAACTCGAAGATGCGTTTTCAGGGGGATAGATGTTTCTATTTCGTTGGATTCGTCGCACATTAACCTTGATTATTATCATCGCATTAATTGCACCTGGCTACGCCGTATCAAAAGTTTGGCGTGCGGCCAATAACCCAATTGTGCGTAACGCCGATGTCATTGTGGTGCTTGGAACCGCGCAGTTAAATGGAAGACCCGGAGAGGCGTTAGAGGCTCGATTAGTTGAAGCTAAAAGAATCTTTGATTTAGGTTTGGCTCCAACGATTATTACAGTTGGTGCAGGAGCACCGGGTGATCGCACAACAGAGGCGGCATCGGGTAAGGCATGGCTGCGTAGTCACGGTGTTCCGGCTAAGAAGATCACTGCAATAGAAGAGGGTCGCGATACTTTAGTAAGCACTAAAGCTTATGCAGCACTGATGAAAAAACGCATGGTTAGCGATGTAATTATTGTGACCGATCCATTTCACTGCCAGCGCGCGATGACCATGGCAAATGATCAAGGTGTTATTAGTACGTGTTCACCAGTGCAGACCGGCCCCAACACAATTTCTCAATCAGGATATAAGTATTTACTGCGTGAAGCAGGTGCATATTTGGTCTACATCACAGTAGGGCGTCGAGGCGTTCAAATCAGTGATCATTTACCTGGCGCAGATATCCTCACTAAGGTTATGCCGTGACGTATAACGAGGAGGACAAAGAGCGCTTCTTAGATGAACCGGCCAAACGCCCGGGTCGCACGGAGTTCATGCGAGATCGCGCGCGGGTTATTCACTCAGCGGCCCTTCGCAGACTTGCTGCCAAAACCCAAGTTGCGGTGCCTTGGGAAAATGACTTTCAACGTACACGTCTGTCGCACTCACTTGAGTGCGCACAAATTGGTCGTGAACTCGGCGAATCTCTAGGTGCCGATCCCGATTTACAGGACACTGCCTGCCTATCTCACGATTTAGGCCATCCACCTTTTGGCCACAATGGAGAAGAAGCACTCGCCGAAATAGCTAAGGATTTTGGTGGCTTTGAAGGAAATGCACAGAGCTTTAGATTGCTTGTGCGTCTTGAGGCAAAGACCGTTGATAGCGATGGTAAAAGCATTGGATTGAATTTAACTCGAGCATCGCTAGATGGTGCGACAAAATATCCGTGGCCACGTACGCAAAACCCCCGCAAGTTTGGTGTCTATGACGATGATGTCGAGGTTTTTAATTGGATGCGAGAGGGTGCTCCAGTTGATAAAAAATGTATTGAAGCCCAGATTATGGATTGGTCTGATGACTGCGCATACTCAGTCCATGATTTAGAGGATGCCATCTTTGTTGATCAAATCTCAGTTAAGGATTTTGAGAAAGATTTAGCAGATATTTATATGGTGATGAAAAGTGATTACGGAAGTGATGCAACCGAGCAAGAGGCCTTTGATGCACACAGGCGTTTATCGGCGCTCTCCGCCTGGCCGCATTATTACGATGGAACACTTCGTTCACTTGCTAGGTTAAAGGACTCAACATCGCAGTTAATCGGACGCTTTGTCTTAGCTGCCGAAGTTGAAACCCGTAGAGTTCATGGAGATGGCTCACTTTCGCGCTACAGCGCCGATCTTGAAATTCCGCGCGAACAAGTTGTCGAAGTAGATTTCCTTAAAGCAATTGCGGGGCACTACTTAATCAATGCTGCTCACTCACAAGATCGCTATGCAAAACAGCAGATCATCATTGGTGAATTAGTTGAGATGTTAACGGCATGCGCCCCAAAAGAGCTTGACTCGATATTTATCAAGGCTTGGAATGAGGCGGCCGATGAAAGCGCCAGAATGCGCGTGATAATCGACCAGGTTGCAGCCCTTACCGATCCAGGGGCATATGTCTTGCACGCACGCCTTCTGGCAAATCGCTAAAGTGTGCCCATGAGCGGTCGCATTAGAGATGAGGATGTTGCATACATCCGTGATCGCGCACCCATCGATGAAATCGTTGGTGATTACGTTCAATTAAAGAATGCTGGGGGCGGGGCAAAAAAAGGTTTATGCCCGTTTCATGATGAGAAATCACCTTCCTTCCATGTAACGCCAAGCAAGGGATATTTTCACTGCTTTGGCTGCCAGACCGGCGGGGATGTAATTGCCTTTTTAATGAAGATAGATCACTTAACTTTTACTGAAACCATAGAACGTTTGGCCGATAGATTGGGTTACACACTTCGATATGAAGAGGGGGGTAGTAATACTCCGACTTTTTCAGCCGGTGCACGCTCGCGCCTCATTGCAGCAAATACCGAGGCGGCCAAGTTTTACCAGGCACAACTAAATGGCCCCAACGCCCAACACGGCCGTGATCTATTAACTAAACGCGGCTTCGATAAAGCCGCGTGCATGCAGTTCGGTGTTGGTTTTGCCCCAGATGAATGGGATGCACTCACTAAACATTTGCGCGCATTGGATTACACAATTGATGAGTTAGAGACCGCTGGCCTATCTAAGATGGGTCAACGCGGTCCAATTGATAGATTCCGAAATCGCCTCACCTGGCCCATTAAGGATATTTCCGGCGATGTTGTCGGTTTTGGTGCACGCAAGTTGGCTAGTGATACTGAGGACCAAGGGCCAAAATATTTAAACACTCCAGAGACACCCATTTACAAAAAATCTCAGGTTTTATATGGCTTAGATGTCGCGAAAAAAGAGATTGCAAAGAAGCGCCAGGCCGTCATTGTTGAGGGCTATACCGATGTCATGGCCGCCCAACTTGCCGGAATAACTACGGCAGTTGCAACGTGCGGTACTGCATTTGGCGCTGACCACATCCGAATTTTGCGCAGGTTATTGATGGATGATGATTCATTCCGCGGCGAAGTGATCTTTACTTTCGATGGTGATGCAGCTGGACAGAAAGCGGCGCTACGGGCATTTAGCGAAGATCAAAAGTTTGTCACCCAAACCTTTGTTGCAGTTGAACCCGATGGTTTGGATCCATGCGATCTACGCCAGCAAAAGGGAGATTTAGCCCTTCGGGATTTAATTGCACGACGAGTACCTTTATTTGAGTTTGCAATTCGTAGTGAGCTCGCGCATCACAAGTTAGATTCTGCAGAAGGCCGCATCAATGCACTCAACGCTACTGCGCCACTGGTGGCACAAATCCGCGATAAATCACTTCGTCCCGAGTACACACGCTTACTTGCAGGGTGGTTAGGCGTTGAAGTCGAAATTGTCTCTGCAGCCGTTTCCCAAGGATTAAAGGTGCGACCACGTAATGAAGATCCATCAGAGGTTTTGAGTGAAGAGAGTAATTGGAGACCAGATCCACATGATGCTCGGTTGATTCTTGAGCGAGAAGTTCTTAAAGCGCGCTTGCAAGAGCCTCAACTCTTTGGTGGAAAACTTTGGTCAGAGATTGAACCCGATGCATTCACGCATCCGGCATATCGAGAAATGCGCAAGACAATCGATGACAAGCAAGAGCTTTCGATGGAAACGATTACCGATGAAAAGATTAAGATGTTATTTACTGAATTATCCGTCGAACCAATACGTGCCGATGGCAGACCTACTGCCGTCTATGCAGAAAGCATTACCGCTCGCCTTCGGGAAGTGGCGATCTCTCGATCTATCGCAGAGTTAAAATCAAGTCTGCAGCGCCTGAATCCAGTTGAGAATGAGATTGAATATACGGCCGCCTTTGGCGCCTTAGTTGCCTTAGAAAGCACCCGCCGGACTTTGCATGATTTGGCCCTTGGAGGCCTTTAAAGCCTCTCAATTTTCGAACAACGCCCGCGTGCGCTAGAGTTTGCGCTCGTACACATTAATCCCTGATAGCTCAACGGCAGAGCAGTCGACTGTTAATCGACAGGTTCTTGGTTCGAATCCAAGTCAGGGAGCTTCTATTCTGCAAAACCTCAGGTTGAAGCTTTATTATCTGCACTATGCCACTTATTCAGAGCTTCATGCGCACAACTACTAGCTCCTGGCGAAACCAAATTTGGGCCCTTCGCATCATGCGCCTTTGGCTTGGCTTCACATGGATCTACGCAGGCTGGGATAAGGCTACCGATTCGGGCTTTCTTACTAAGGGCTCAGCGACTTTCATTGGCACACAATTGAGTGGTTACTCAGCACGATCTCCATTAGGTGACTTCGCTTTTAACACATTAATTGAGCATCCAATTCAAGTTGGCGCCTTTGTTATGGTCAGCGAATTCGCAATCGGAATTGCAACTCTTTTATGGGTTGCACCTACCCTGGCCGCTTTTGGTGGCTTTTCAATGTCACTTGGATTGTGGCTGGCAAGTAGTTTTCATGTTAATCCATATTTTCTAGCAAGTGATACTGCCTACGCAGTCTTATGGCTTTCCTACTTCTTACTTATTCTTGGAAAGCGTCGCAGCAGTGATCTCTCAGTGAATCGTCGCGGTGCATTGCGAGTTGCGATTGTAGGCGTGATGGCTATTGGCGCAGCGGCCCTTGGAAGAGCATTTACTCAATCAACTAAAGGTAGCGCTGCTGAAAGTTCATCCAAAAAACAGTTAACAAAATTATCTGACTTTCCCGTTGGTTCAGTCTCCAACTTCGTATTGGCATCAGGGGAGCCGGCGATTCTATTTCGTACTAAAACTGGAGTCTTTGCTTATTCAGCAATCTGTACCCACCAAGGCTGCACCGTGGCTTATTCTGAAAGTAGTAAAACCCTCGCATGTCCATGTCATGGCGGACAGTTCGACCCATTTGCTGCAGCCACAGTAGTTGCCGGTCCACCCCAAACTCCGTTGTCATCCATAAAGGTAGCTATCGATGGGGATTGGGTGATACTCGTATAACTTCTTCAGACCAGGTTCAGAGAACTCTAAGTATTGCCATTTAGTATCAAAAACACACATTAGCTAATAAGTGAAATGAGGAAGTTCCATGAGATCAAGCATTGCGAAGTTAGGTGTTGGTTTTTTACTAGGCGCCACCGTGATTGGTGGAGTTGCAACTGCGGCAACAACCGAGCCACTTGGCGTTAAAGCCTGTGTAGATAAGAGGACGCAGGCGATGTACCTGTCCACCAGTGGTACCTGTACAGCATCTCGCACCCTTGTCACTTTGGGTGGCTCCTCAATCGATGTTAAATCAATTGCAGCTCTCGTCACCCCATCTGTCGTATCGATTAAAGTTACTTCCACTGCTGGATCGGGTACCGGTTCTGGATCTATCTACAAGAGCAATGGAACTACTTCGTACATTATTACTAATAACCACGTAGTTGAAAGTGCAGCGACTACTGGCACAATTCTTGTTGAGTTAGCCAATGGCGACACAATTCCGGCAACAATTGTTGGACGCGATGCCGCGTATGACATAGCTGTCATTAAGGTCAATCAAGGAAATCTTCCAGTAATTAGCGTTGGCGATTCTTCAAAGATTAGTGTTGGTGATGCCGTCGTTGCAATTGGTTCTCCACTTGGTCTTGCGAGCACAGTTACAAGTGGAATCGTTTCTGCATTAAATCGCCCGGTTACAACTGGAACTGTGGGTGCTGAATCATTCGTAAATGCAATTCAGACAGATGCTGCAATTAATCCAGGAAACTCCGGTGGCGCACTTCTTGATTCTTCAGGCAGGATTATTGGTGTTAATTCAGCAATCGCCTCTCTTTCAAGTGATGGCTCATCCGGAAATATTGGGCTTGGCTTCTCAATACCCATCAATGAAGCAAAACGCGTCGTCGATGAGTTAATCGCCACAGGCAAATCAACTCGTCCGGTCTTAGGAATCTTCTTCGACACATCATTTACAGGTGTTGGGGCCAAGATTCTTAAGTTAAGCCCAGGTGATGGTGCAGAGAAAGCTGGAATTCCAGCTGGTTCAGTTATTAGATCTATTGACGGGGTCAAGATTGCCGATCAAGTGGGTGCAATCGTACGCATCCGCTCATATGCACCAGGTTCTACCGTCACAGTTGTCGTCGATCTGCCTACCGGGGGTTCCAAGAGCTTTAAAGTTGTTCTGGGATCGGCAGCATCTAATTAGAAAGATGCAACGTTTGTAAGGAGTCTGTAACGCGCGCGAAATAGGGTCAGGGTAGAATCTATCCATGGCCCTATTTCGTCTTAACGTCGCAATTCCAGATCGTCCTGGCTCATTAGGTCTACTCGCATCGGCCATTGGAGCCGCAGGTGGTGATATTCGGGAGCTCGTTGTATTGAAATCAGAGGGCGGTCGTGGCTTTGATGACATTACCGTTGCTATCCCAGGTAGTGACCCGGGTGATCTCATGGACCTGCTTAATTCAATTGGTGGAGTAGAGGTTATTTCGATAAACCCCGTTGGATAATTTCGGCGCCTTGGCTGGGTAGTGAAGTAAAGAAGCGCGGTGCTTTAAATGAGTTTTTCTTAAACTCTATTTCTATAGCTTTTATAACCTCTTGTGTATGACTAGCTTTAATGAGAGCAATCGCGCTCCCTCCAAAACCACCGCCAACCATTCGTGCACCGAGTGCACCCGCCGAACGCGATGCATTCACTGCGGCATTTAGTTCTGGGCAGGAAACATCATAATCATCACGAAGTGAAGCGTGGGAGGCATTTAGAAGTAGACCTAGCTCTTGGAAGTTTTTAGTTTCAAGTGCGGTCACCGCCTTGATTACTCTGGCAATTTCACTGACGGCATGACGCGCCCGGATGAATTCTGGTGGAGTGATTACATCTTTAGAGTTTTCTAGTTTTTCAAGAGTTAACTCGCGCATCGACCTAATGCCAAGTTTAGACACTACTGAATCACAAGAAGCGCGGCGCTCGGCATAGCCGCCGTCAGTCAAGGAGTGATGAACTTGAGTATCTATTATCAAGAGCTCTAAACCGCTTGAGGCTACATCGAAGACCACATGTCTAGATGTTAGATCTCGGCAATCCAATAAAAGAGCAGAGCCGCTCTTTGCCATCAATGAAACCGATTGATCCATTATTCCGCAGGGAACTCCTACGTACTGATTTTCACCTTTTTGAGTAAGTCGTGCCAATGTCTCTAAATCAAAGCCGAGAGAGAAAAGATCATTGAGCGCTGTTGCGACGCTGCATTCGAGCGCAGCAGATGAAGAAAGCCCTGCCCCCAGCGGGACATGTCCATCGATCATTACATCGACACCTTGATCAATGCCCATGGCCCAAATGACACTGAGAACATAGCGCTCCCACTGTCCTTTAAGGCTTGGATTAATGTCATCTAGATTGACCGTGACAATCGTTTTTCTTCGTTGAGTTGATGCAATACGAACCACACGGTCGGGGCGCTTTCGTAGGGCCGCGTATGTCCGATCGGCGATTGCAAATGGCAAAACATATCCATCACTGTAATCAATATGTTCACCGATTAGATTAACCCGACCAGGGGCCGCGGCTATAACATCTGGAGTTTGAGCGAATACTTTTACGAATTCCTTATCGACTTTGGAGATTGACATAGTTATTTAAATGAGGCCACGGTATCGGCGACCATCGCTTCGATTCCTCGTGTTGGTTTCCACCTAAGGCCATCTCTGGCTTTACTAATATCTGCGATGAGAACGGCCGGATCGCCGGCGCGACGGGGAGAGTCAAGAGTTGGAACTGCATATCCAAGGGCACTGGATGCCGCGGCTACAACTTGGCGAACTGAGTAACCATCTCCACTGCCTAAGTTGTAAATCTCATGCTTTGGAGCAGCAAGTGATTCTAAAGCTTTCACATGTGCATCAATGAGATCTACTACGTGGACATAGTCCCGGATGCACGTGCCATCTGGAGTCGGCCAATCGTTACCAAATATTTTGAGTGGATTTTCAGATGTACTTCGTAAAACATTTGGAATCAAATGCGTTTCGGGATTGTGGCGCTCGGCAAGCCATCCACGGCCACACTCGAGTGCCCCTGCGACATTAAAATATCGAAGCGAAACCGCTGCCAAGCCGCGCACTGCCGACTCGGCGCTCAACATGTGATCAATTGCCAGTTTTGTTGCACCGTAAGGGTTGGTGGGCGAAGTTGCCGCACTCTCTTTAATCGGAATCTGTTTTGGCTCACCATATGTTGCAGCAGAGGATGAAAATACAATCTTTTTTACGCCTGCTCGATGCATTTCATCGAGCAGGATCCGAGTTCCATCCACATTAACATGGTTGTATAGATCGGGTTTTTCTACCGACTCCCCAACAAGTGATTTTCCAGCAAAGTGCACTACTGCTTCGACGCCGCTAAGGGCTTGGGCAACGTCTGATGGAGTTAATAGTGACCCGGCGATAAAACTTATCCCTGAAGGGACGGTATCGGAATGGCCCGTACTGCAATCATCAAGAACCGTGATCTCATAACCTTGGGTTCGCATTATTTCAACGGCCGTTGCACCGATATAGCCGGCACCACCTGTTATTAAAACCTTCATATTTATAATTTAACTTCCCGAAGTTGAGCCGCAGATTGCTCTGGTCGCATATCCATAATAAATGCGCCCATCGCCGATTCTGAGCCAGCTAGATACTTTAGCTTTCCAGGAGCACGTCGAACACTTGTAATCTGCCAGTGCAGACGCAGAAGATCGCGACCAACACGAACCGGAGCTTGATGCCATGCTGCAATGTAGGCCATCTCGATTCCAAAGACGCCATCTAATCGATTCATAACTTCAAGGGCGATTGCGGGGAAGGCATCACGTGCGGCTTCAGACAAACCAGCTAAATCGGCAACTGGCGAGAGAGGGGCGACGTGAATTTCAAAGGGATATCTTGATGCATAGGGAACAAAGGCGATCCAGTATTCATTTCGAGCGATTATGCGCTCGTGATCACGAATTTCACGGGCTACAACTTCATCGAATAAAACCTTACCTGTTGATTCTTTGTAAATACGTGCCGCCTCTAACATCTTTTCAACACGTGGTGGGAGGTAGGAGTAAGCATAAATCTGGCCATGTGGGTGCGAGAGTGTCACACCAATTTCCTCGCCGCGATTTTCAAAAGGGGTGATGTGTTCGATGTATGGTTCCAGCGAGAGCTCTTCGGTGCGATCAACCCATGCTTCAAGCAGCACCCGCACGCGGGCGGGGGTTAAATCTTTAAAAGATTTTCCGTGATCTGCTGTGAAACAAATTACTTCACACTTTCCAGCCGCCGTTCCTAAATCTGTATCAGGTCCGACTCGATCGGGTAGGGCCCAATCTCCGATCGGGGGACGCAGTGAAGGCGAGCGATTATCAAATACAACGACTTCAAAATCAGATTCAGGAACTTCGGTGAGTAGTTCGCCAGTAGTCGGGCAGAGTGGGCAGAGCTCTTTAGGCGGCAAGAAGATGCGACCTTGGCGGTGAGCGGCCATCGCAACCCATTCATTAACAAGTGCATCTAGTCGAAGTTCACCGATGGCAGGCTGCTCTTCAACGGGGCGTTGATCTGGGGCGGTGCGCGATTGGTTAGCGCTGTCGTAATAGCGAATCGTGCGGCCATCGGCCATCTCACGGTTATTACGTGTGATTCCCGCTAACAATCTTTTGCTCTCTGCCATAGTGTCGATACTCTACCTCTGTGACTAAGCAATCCGCACTCCTTCGCACCGAAAGCAGTTCGTTGCTGCTCGAGGTCATAGATGGAGCATTAGTTATCGGCCACTGGGGTGCACCCCTTATAGGAGATATCACCGATCTTGTACTGGCGCGCAGAGCATCAATTGCAAATAGTTCATGGGACCAGCCTCAAAACCCGGGAATCATGCGTGAAAGTGCGCGAGGTTTCTTGGGACGTCCAGCTCTGAGCGGACATAGATCAGGACATGCCTGGTCAACAAAGTTTGAAGTTACTGATTTTCACCACGTCGGTAATCGGTGCATCGTGACCTTAAGAGACTTTCATGCCGAGCTTCAAATCATCATTACATTTACTATGGATTCATTTGGTGTTCTTACGCAAGGTGCGACTATTGAAAATATTGGCGATAGCGATTACTTTCTCAATGAATACATTCACTGGCTTCCACTTCCACAAGAGGCGACACAGAGTTTAGATTTCGCAGGTCGGTGGTCTAATGAAAGACAACCTCAGCGCCGTGATATCGCAACTGGAACATGGGTTCGTGAATCTCGTGAAGGTCGAAGCGGACATAATTTTTCAATTGCCGATATTGCGCTAGAGAGCGGAACAACATTTCACAGCGGATCAGCCTGGTCAACGAGTATCGCGTGGAGCGGAAACTCGCACTACTTACTCGAACGCGGCTTTGATGGCGCGCAATCAATCGGAGCCGGTGAGCTTTTATTGCCAGGTGAGGTCGTGCTCGGGCCGGGGGAGACATACATTTCACCTGCGATGGTTTCGGTGTACTCGGCCGAAGGCTTAGATGGAATCAGCGCGGCATATCATTCACACATTCGAGCGCGCACAATGCATCCGCAAAGCCCACGACCACTCACGCTCAATATGTGGGAGGCGCTCTATTTCAACCACGACGAGGCGGCGATTAGAGAGCTTGTCGATGTTGCCGCTGACATTGGCATCGAACGCATTGTTCTAGATGATGGATGGTTTCATTCTCGGCGCAATGACCGCGCAGGTTTAGGCGATTGGGTTATCGACCCGGCAGTGTGGCCTCAGGGACTCCAACCAATTATTAACTACGTTAAATCAAAAGGCATTGAGTTTGGTTTGTGGTTTGAAGGCGAAATGGTAAATCCCGACTCTGATTTATATCGCGAGCACCCTGAATGGATTCTGCATGAGGGAGATCGCGTTCCACCCCTATGGCGTCACCAATTAGTTTTAGATCTGGCACATGATGGGGCCTATAACCATGTCCTAGAGCAGACTTCAGCAATTTTAGGGGAGCATAAGATCTCATACATTAAGTGGGATCACAATCGAGTTTTAGTAGATGCCGGCCACTTAGGTCGCGCTGGTGTTCGGACACAAACAGAGGCGATTTATCGTTTATTTGCCGAGCTTAAGAGGCGACATCCTGGCCTTGAAATTGAATCCTGTGCATCAGGAGGTGCACGAATTGATTTAGGTGTAATTGATTTTGTTGATCGTTTTTGGACAAGTGATAACAATGATGCACTTGAGCGCCAGAGAATTCAGCGCTGGACGGCGCAAGTTATTCCACCTGAAATGTTAGGCACCCATATTGGACCAACACATGGTCACCAGACTGGCCGCACACTAGAGCTTTCTATGCGCGCGATAACGGCGCTCTTTGGTCATGCTGGAATCGAGTGGAACATAACCGAGGCAACACACGAAGAGCGTGCATACTTAAAAACTTGGGCGGCGTACTACAAAAATAATCGCGCGCTCTTACATAGCGGCCGAATGGTTCGCGTTGATTACCCAGATGAGAATGGATATCTTCATGGTGTTAGCGCTCATGATAAGTCACGGGCAATCTTCGCTTATGTTCAATTAACCCCAACTGATGTAATTCATCCAGCAGAGCTAAAATTTCCAGACTTAGATCCGAGGGCAACGTACATGGTTAAAGCAGTTTATCCAGCTGGTAAACCGCGATTTATGTTGATTTCACCGCCCGCATGGATGGAGGGTGTAAAGATCTCAGGGTCAGCCTTAGCTCACAGCGGACTGGCTGCACCAATTCTTGCGCCAGCTAATGCATTTATTATTGAAATTACAAAAATTTAATCGAGCCAGTTAAGCGTTCTCTCAACGGCTTTTTTCCACTGCGCATATCCTCTTTCACGGCCGTCACGAGTGGTAGTTGGTGACCAGCGACGAGATTCCATCCATTGCTCTCGAAGCACTTCAGGTGATGACCAAAAACCAACGGCCAAGCCCGCTGCATAGGCTGCACCCAGCGCCGTTGTTTCAGCGATCAAAGGTTTGGAGATATCAACTCCCATGATGTCGGCCTGCATCTGCATGCACAGAGAGTTTGCAGTGATGCCGCCATCAACGCGCATCTCTTTCATTGGGACTCCACTATCAGCGACCATTGCATCCATAACATCACGTGTTTGATAACAAATCGCCTCAAGGGCTGCACGTGCAAGGTGGGCCTTGGTAGCAGCTCGTGTTAGACCGACAATGGCACCGCGTGCATCACTGCGCCAATATGGCGCGAAGAGTCCGGAAAATGCAGGGACAAAGTAAACACCTGCCGTATCGCTAACCGAAGATGCTAAGTTCTCGACCTCCGCAGCATGAGTAATAATTCCAAGTTGGTCTCGAAGCCACTGGATTGCCGAGCCCGTTACGGCAACCGAACCTTCCAATGCGTATCGTGCTGGTTCGTTTCCAAACTTGAAACAGACTGTTGTGAGTAATCCATTTTTTGATCTGACGATATCTGTGCCGGTATTGAGGAGGGCAAAATTGCCAGTCCCATATGTAACCTTAGATTCCCCCCGGTTAAAACATACCTGTCCAACCATCGCAGCTTGCTGGTCACCAAGAATTCCTGCGATTGGAATTGCGCTTCCGAAGGGACCATGTGGATCGGTAAACCCGAATTGCTCCGAGGATGACTTAATCATGGGTAGAGATTCTCGCGAGATAGAAAATATTGAGAGTAGCTCCTCATCCCAATCCAACGTTTCAAGATTCATTAACAGTGTTCGGCTTGCATTTGTTACATCGGTTGCATGTATCCCACCACGGACGCCGCCAGTTAGGTTCCACAAAAGCCATGAATCTATGGTCCCGAATCGCGCATTCGCCCCGCTGGCCGCAGATACATTCTTAAGTAGCCAGTTCATCTTGCTGCCTGAAAAATACGGAGCAATAGTTAAACCAGTTTTAAAGTTAATAGTTTCCTTTTGGCCCTCGGTAAGAGAGTCCAGAAACTCAACTGTTCGTGTGTCTTGCCACACTATGGCGTTAGAAAGGGGCCGACCGGTTTTAATATCCCAAACCACCGTTGTTTCACGCTGATTAGTGATGCCAACTGCTGCTAAATCCGAGCCCAAAATATCGGCCTGCTTGAGGGCGGCCGTTATAACTTCTTGAGTTCGCTCCCAAATTTCGTTTGCATCATGCTCGACCCAACCGGCCGCAGGAAGTATCTGTCGGTGCTCAATTTGATGCTGACCTACGACTCTTCCTGCATGGTCAAAGATCATAAAGCGAGTACTACTCGTACCCTGATCCAAACTGCCGATGTATCTCACGTGAAGCAAACTCGTCTCTCTTGGGTTAGGCTTAACTCTACAAAGGCCGTAATGGAGATGCAACGCATATGTTTTTATCGCAATTAAACCCCAACCAACGCGAAAGCGCTCTGACCAGCCTTGGCAGCGAAAGCTTTGATGTTCTAGTCATCGGTGGGGGAGTAAACGGAGTCGGTGCCGCTCTAGATGCAGCTACTCGAGGCTTAAAGGTTGCATTGATTGAATCTCAAGATATCGCTGCAGGAACTTCGAGCCGATCGAGCAAGTTAATTCATGGTGGTCTGCGCTATCTAGAACAATATGATTTTAAATTAGTTCGTGAGGCCTTGCACGAGCGCGAACTTTTAGTCTCAACACTTTGTCCGCATTTAGTCAAGCCGGTCGGTTTTCTATTTCCACTCACTGAGAAGTTCAAAGAGCGCACCTATGTTGGTGCGGGCCTTGCACTTTATGACGCACTTCGTGGCTTTCAGCGCGCGCTGCCTTGGCATAAACACTTAAGCCAAAAGCAGATTAATGAAATTGCGCCCTCGCTTCGCCCTGACATTATTCTTGGTGCTATCAAATACTTTGATGCACAAGTCGATGATGCACGCCATACTCTCAGCGTTGCACGAACAGCAGCGCGCCACGGGGCAGTTATCGCCACCAGAGTGAGCGCTGAATCACTGATACGAGTAGGCAAATCCGTAACGGGTGTAGTTGCAAAAGATTTAGTGAGCGGGAAAACTATTTCAATAAAGGCAGCTGTCACCGTCATGTGTGCAGGAATTTGGAGCGATGAGCTCCATTCAAAGTTTGATCTCAAAGCAGGCTATGACGTAACAATGTCAAAAGGTGCCCACATTGTTCTTCCTGGTTCGGCGATTAAATCCGACGCCGGGATAATTCTTAAAACACCAGTATCTGTACTTTTTATTATTCCTTGGGCAGATAAATGGATTGTTGGAACCACTGATACGCCATACACCGGAGATCGCTCCGAACCATTTGCAAGCCGCGAAGATGTGCAATACATAGTGGATCAGGCAAATCGAGTCTTATCGCCTCAGATAAATATAGATGAAATCATCGGTGTCTATGCCGGCCTTCGTCCGCTCGTATCAAATAAAAAGAATTCATTGACCACCAAGCTCTCACGGGAACACACCGTTGATCGTCCAGCTCCGGGCTTTGTCAGCATTGCTGGTGGAAAATATACAACTTATCGAATTATGGGCAGAGATGTAATTGATCTAGCTGCCAATGAGCTTCGCAAACTCACTCCTGAATCTATTACTGACAAGCTACCTCTCGTAGGCGCTGATGGCTACTTCGCGTTAGTGCAACAGGTAGATCGCTTAGCCGCAGACAGTGGCCTTAGTGTCGAGACGATCACACACTTACTCAACCGTTACGGCTCAATGATTAGCGAAATTTTGGAGTTGGTAGAAGAAACACCTTCGCTCTCTAAGAAACTCGCCGCAGATCTCCCATACATTAAGGCTGAAATTTATTATGCGGCAAGTCACGAAGGCGCCCGCTCGGTAGATGATGTCATCTCTCGTCGCACGCGCATTGCCTTCGAAGCGCCCAATTATGGGGTTGAGTTAACAGAGTCAATCGCTGAAATAATCGCTCCGGTGTTAGGTTGGTCAACAAGGGAGCGCAAAGCTTCTGTCGCCGCCTATGAATCACTAGTTGAACGTGAATTAGCTGCGCTCAATGAAATTCTGACTGGATCTGAAAAAGTTAATTCTTAATCTGATTTTTGCAACCATCCACAGATGGCTTCGGTGTTGGTTTAGCCGTTTGAGTAGGTGATGGCGTAGGCGACGGCGTAGCTCCCTGAGTGACAGTAAAGGCTACTGGTTGCCAACTTTTAGCATGTGTTTGAGAGGCATCTGTAAATAGAATTTTTCCACTATAGGTACCGGCTGGCACTCCTTTTACAGCTAAAGTCCAAGCACCACTTGTTGCTCGTAATACAGTTTGTATCGGCCGGATACTTGGCGCAGTGAGTGAATCAAATACTAATTTCACACTTCCCGTAACCACGGGGGAGAGATCTGGGCGTACCACTGTCACATTGAAATTGACATGTTTATTTGTTGTTGATGCCGACTGTTTGAGCACCGTAAGCTGCGTTGGTTCATTACTTGGCATGAGGTCAACCAGCGTTGGAGCCCAACTACCCTGTACTAAATCCAGAAATGCAGTTGCGCTTCCCCTAAATAGATTCAGATCTAATCGAGAGCCTGGTACGCCGTATTTAGGTGCTATCCCACATGATGTGTACTGCCACATCGTCCACTGCGAATCACAGTTTGCCCCAGTCCAGGAGTGCACATAACAACCACTGATTTTTAAACCTGGCTGGTT
>CAXNCU010000015.1:0-18479 GCA_964200985.1 Candidatus Planktophila sp. | reverse complement strand
GTCGATGCATTTACAATTCTTGAACAGTTACATCCATCGGCAGCTGTTTGCGGGACTCCACGTGAGCAAGCCGCAGAACTCATCGCTGAAATTGAGGGAATGTCTCGTGGGCGTTATGCAGGTCCGGTTGGTTGGATAGATGCGGCAGGAGATGGCGAACTTGGAATCGCATTGCGTTGCGGACAGATAAATGATCGTGCAATACGGATTTTTGCTGGTTGTGGAATCGTTGCAGGCTCTGACCCAGCAATAGAGTTGGCTGAAAGTGAAGCTAAACTTGTTCCAATGCGTAGTGCGCTTAATTAAATAGAGGCGATTTTTTCATATATTGATTTTAAGTTATCTGCATTTGCCTCACGTGTGGGCACCTTTGCAACGACTACTGAAACTCCTTTAACGGGAGCTGCTAATATCTTTTGAAGTTCGGTAATGCTTGAAATTGTGGTTGCCTCAACACCGAAGGATTGAGCGATTGCCGCAGGATCTAATCCGTGTGGGGTTCCGAAAACTGATTCAAATCCTTCGACACCGCGTTGCGGGAGAGTTGAAAAAATTCCTCCGCCGTCATTATTTATCACGATGAATCTGCAGTTGATGTCCTCGCGTGTGATTAGTCCCGTGATGTCATGCAAGAAAGCCAAATCCCCGATAACGGCAAAACTCTGACTGTGGGCGGAGGCGATGCCTAATGCTGTAGATATATTGCCATCTATTCCAGCTAATCCCCGGTTGGCGTAGGTTGTTAATCCGCTTCGAGGCTTAGCAAAGCCCTCTATATCTCGAATCGGACGCGATGATGAAATGAAGAGCGCGGATCCATCGGGGATTCCGGCAGCGATCACCTTAGCTATTGTGGCTTCATTCCAACCATCCATATCGTTAATCAACTTCGCGCAACGTTGTGAGTATTTCTGCCACTGTGCAATCCAATCGTCGGATGCCATAACGCAATCTAGATTTGGAATCTCTGTGAAACGTTTATCGCCCTGGCGATCACTATCAACCGTTGCAATTCGTGGATCAATTACATATGTAACGGGAGCCAGGCCAATGAGTGCATTGACTGACCTTGAAAGCGTTGTACGACCAATGACTATTGCCGCCTGTGGAACTAATACGCTACGTACTTGTGACGATGTTAAGAGAATCGATGCGTGTGCTACTGCATCGGGAAAGGAAAGGGGATCTTCGGCAATTATTGGCCAGTTAAGTTTTTTTGCAAACTTTGTAACTTCATCGAGGTTCAAACCCCCACGATCATGACCTATTACAAGAACTCCGCGCGTAGCTTGTATTTTTAATGTGCTCGCTTTTTTACGGGGTTTAAATATGGTGGGTGAGACATTAATTTCATCTAACCACTCCGTTGAATCATCAGGAAGCAACGGCTCATTAAATTGAAGATTTAAATGCACTGGACCAAATCGCAGACTATCTAACGGTAGCTCCATCGGAAAGACTGGTCCATCGACATCGGCAAAATACCGTACCGCTTTACCAAAGATGCGCGCTTGTTCAGTTGTTTGATTGGCTCCCGTTCGCCGAAGCATGGCAGGGCGGTCGGCAGTTAAAACAAGCAAAGCAGCATTGGTGTGGTTGGCCTCTAATACTGCCGGGTGATAATTAGCAACTGCAGTACCGCTTGTGCACACAATCGGCACTGGCCTACCAGTTGATTTCACTAAACCTAAAGCAAAGAATGCAGCCGTACGCTCGTCGATCCGAATGTGCATTTTTATTAACCCTCGGGTAGCTGCGGCGTTAAAAGCAAGGGATAAAGGGGCGTTACGAGAACCCGGTGAGATAACTACATCTGTAATTCCGGCTTCAATGATTTGGCGGACAATGACGCGCGCTAAGGATGTTGATGTACTCATTCACTCCACCCGTTCGCTTCCGCAATTGATTGAGCACCTGCGCTCCACGTCATGCGAATCCTATTCTTCCACCAGTTCAGGCGCTCATTGGAGGTTGCAAGTTTGTTTAGTACCGAAGAGTCAGGGATTACATCCGTAACTTCTATAGCACCATCAATAATGGCAAGCTCGGCAACATCTACGGCAAGTAAGGCACCAGTGCCTAGTCCACACGCAAAATTCAATTCAGGAAGGGCCGCAGCAAGTTTTAATCCATGCGAGATTCCAACTGCACTCTCTAAAGCGCTAGATACTGCCACGGGCAGTTGGTGATGTGCCGCAATCTCCATCGCACGAGTGATTCCTCCTAAAGGTGCAACCTTCAACATGAGAATGTCTATCGCGCCTGAGAGTTCGACTTTAAAAGGATCTTTGGCTTTTCTAATGACTTCATCACCGGCAATTTTTACATCTGTGCGTAGTTTTAGCTCGCGCAGTTCTTCAATAGTAAAACATGGTTGTTCGACATATTCAATTTCGCCAACTTGATCTAAAAATGCGCAGGCCTGATCGACGCTCCATAAACCATTGACATCTATACGGATACTGGCATCTGGACGAAGCCGGCGCACGTGATTAATACGGGCTAAATCAGATTCAATATCAGCACCAACTTTAATCTTGACAGTTTTAGCACCAGTAAATGAATTAAGAATCTCGGCGATTTCATCGGGGTCATCAAGTGCTGGCATAGTTGCATTAATCGCAATTTTATTTCTAATTAGTTCTGGAGTCTTAACAAAAGCGGCTTCTATCGCACTCAAAAGCCATGGCACTGATTCTTCATAACTATATTCAAGAAAAGGCGAGAACTCTCCCCACCCCATCGGTCCCTCAAAAAGTGCAACCTCGCGCGAAGTGACCGAGCGAAAATCCGTCTTAGTTGCAAGAGCAACCACTTTTAGTGAACCTAGGATTGAATCAAGCATTGCTTATGGGCGCTTAGGAAATTTCTGAAAATCAGGAGCTCGCTTTTCCTTGTATGCATCGCGTCCCTCTTGCCCCTCTTCGCTCATATAAAACAGAAGCGTTGCATCGCCAGCTAACTGTTGGACTCCTGCTAAACCATCATCGGCAGCGTTCAAGCTAGATTTTAATAAACGAAGCGCAAGAGGTGAGTTGCGAAGCATTTCTCGACACCATGAAACGGTTTCGGCCTCTAACTCTGCAACTGGCACAACTGTGTTAACTAATCCCATATCAAGGGCTTCTTGAGCATCGTATTGGCGAGTCATGAACCAAATCTCGCGTGCTTTCTTCTGGCCGACGTGAGCTGCTAATAAACCAGCACCGTAGCCACCGTCGAAGGAGCCAACCATTGGTCCTGTCTGGCCAAACTTGGCGTTATCAGCGGCCACGGTTAAATCGCAGACAACATGTAAAACATGTCCTCCGCCAATTGCCCAGCCTGCAACCATCGCAACAACGGGCTTAGGTGTACGGCGAATCTGAACCTGCAGATCCAAAACATTTAATCTGCCAATTCCCTTTTTCGATAACTTGTCATCGCCAAGATATCCATCATCCCCACGAACACTGATATCTCCACCTGAACAAAAAGCCTTGGTTCCCTCGCCAGTTAAAATAATTACGCCAATATCTTCATTATCGCGTGCCAATGAGAATGCTTCGATTAACTCAATAATTGTTTGAGGGCGAAACGCATTGTGAAGTTCTGGGCGGTTAATTGTGATTTTGGCTATTCCATCACCCATTTGATATCTAATATCGGTGAACTTCTCCCCACCAGGAGCCTGAACCCACGTAGGGATGTCACGGCTACCAAACTCGCGATTAATCGGCTTACTCACAATTCCTCATTTCATTCGTTGCTAGCGATAGCCTACGGCTGCTATGGACATCACGTCACAACGAGAAGTATTGCGAATTCGCCCTAACTGCGAAATCCCGCAGTTAGCGGGGCAAATCACAGCCGCTTTGGCTGAAAACGGCCCTGCCCTTGGCTTTGGTGATGTCCGATCTAAGTCGGTCTCCAACGACATTGCCATCGTAGTTGCCACTAGCGGTAGCACGGGATTGGTCAAAGAGGTCGCATTTTCCAGAGACGCCCTCCTCGCATCGGCCGATGCCTCCAATAGTTTTATAGGCGCATCATATGGAGCTCAATGGTCGTTGCTAATTCCAGTTACTCACATCGCAGCAGTTAATGTAATTATCCGTTCGCTTCAAGTTGGAACGCTTCCAATTGACTTACGAAACTTCGATGGTGAATACCCTCAAGTTGATTTTTCATCAATTGTCCCAACTCAATTATTTCGAGCTCTTAATTCAGATGAGCGATTACTACATCATTTACAAGGCGCTAAAGCCATTTTGGTTGGCGGTGCAGCCTTGTCACCGACACTTCGAACTCAGGCTGAGGCATCGGGAATAAATATTATTGAAACATATGGAATGACAGAGACTTGTGGAGGCTGCATCTACGATGGCCAAGGGCTTAACGGAGTTGAATTCGCAATTACTGACAGCGGCATAATTAAGATTCGTGGCGCTGTACTGGCAACCAGCTACTTAAACTCTGCTGAGCTCTTCTGCGAAGAAGATGGCTGGTTCATCACAAAGGATCTTGGCGAGATTACAAATGGAGTTCTTCGTGTCCTGGGTCGCGCCGATGATGTAATTATTAGTGGGGGAGAAAACCTTTCACTCACAGGTGTTGAGGCAACCCTCTCAGTTCGATATCCAGATCTAGAGTGCTCGGCATTTGCTGTCAATGATACGCAATGGGGACAGGCACTTCACTTAGCAATCGTTGGCCAAGCCAATCAAACCGAGATTTCACATTACTTGGAGGCTGCCCTTGGGGGCATTGCAAAACCAAAGGGCATCCACTCCGTCGACTCACTACCATTACTCGGCATTGGCAAAGTAGATCGCTCCGCTCTAGCAAAGATGGTGACACATGAATAGATGGATTCTCGGAGCACGTCCGCGCACACTGCCCGCAGCAATCGCTCCAGTGTTGGTTGCATCCTCATTGGCAGGTAGTGATTTCAACTTGTTACGCGCGGCTCTTGCTCTCATGGTTGCGGTGTGGCTTCAAATTGGTGTGAACTTTGCAAATGATTACTCCGATGGAGTTAAGGGAACCGATACTCATCGCATAGGTCCTACACGTTTAGTTGCTAGTGGTTTAGCAACTTCGAGAGCGGTAAAAATCGCCGCTTTCATCTCTTTTGCTATCGCATCGATCTGCGGCCTCTGGCTATCAATATTAACTTCACCAATTTTGATAGCTGTTGGTGTCATATCTATCAGTGCAGCCTGGAGTTATACGGGTGGTCGTAAGCCATATGGCTACAGTGGTTTCGGTGAAATCTCAGTCTTTGTTTTCTTTGGATTAGTTGCAACTATTGGAACTTTCTATGTCCAAACTCAGACTATTACGGCGATGAGTTTCATTGTTGCCATACCAATGGGGGCGCTATCGTGCGCAATTCTTGCAATCAACAACCTGCGCGATTTAGCTCAAGATGCATTAGTTGGAAAAAAGACCCTTGCGGTACGCATGGGTGATGCCACCGCACGGCGTGCTTTCGTGGCTCTACTAGTGATTGCACATACTGCAGCGATCGCTACCTTTAAACCCGCCGCACTCTTAACGTTGCTCGTGGCTCCACTTACATTCTCACTAGCTCGCCAAGTAATGGGTGGCACAAGTGGCGCGGCATTGATTCCACTCTTAGGTAAGACTGGAAAACTCCAACTTATCTTTTCGATAGTCTTTGCAGTGTCCTTAGCGATACAATAAATCCATGTCACGCGTCATTCCATTAGTTCTAGTCTTTGGTGTAACTATTTATGCCCTCATTGATTGTGCCCGTGCCGATGAGTCCCAGATAAAGAACCTCCCAAAGTGGGGCTGGCTACTATTGATTATCCTTCTGGGGCCACAAGCTGTGGCGATTGGGCCAATCTCATATTTAATTGCCGGAAGAAATAAACCTAAAGGTTACAAGCGACCACAGCGAAGAATCTTGCCCCCAGATGATGATCCAGATTTCCTAGGGCGTTTGTAAAAGTTAAAGTCCCGAATACGTATGTTTTCCAGTACCCCAAACATTGACGTATACGTAGTTAAATAGAAATGTTGAGCCGGCAAATAAACATAGCCAAGCTGCTCGGCGACCGCGCCAACCAATAGTCACCCGCGCATGTAAATACGCCGCATATGCAACCCATGTAATGAAGGCCCACGTCTCTTTTGGATCCCATCCCCAATAACGACCCCAAGCACTCTCGGCCCATATCGCCCCTGCTATTACGGCGAAAGTCCACAGTGGAAAGACAAATGCCACTAGACGATAAGAGAGTTGATCTAAATACTCAAGAGATGGCAGACGTTTAGCCCATGCAGTGCGATCTCCCTTTGACTCCATCGAATCTAAATATAGATAAGCCGCTGCGATTGCATTTGCGAGTAGAAAGACACCACCTGAAATTATCGCCGCTGCGACGTGAATTACTAGCCACGTTGATTTAAGGGCTGGAACAAGTGGCGCACTTGGGCGATATAAGACTGCAACTGCAGTACCGAGTGTGAGTAGAACAGCAATTGAAACTAAAAGACCTAACCATCGTAAATCGTATTTGCGAAGAGCGGCCAAGTAGGCACCTGAAAACGCCAAGGCTCCAGTTATTGAAAACTCGTACATGTTTCCCCACGGCACGCGGCCTGCAGATACTCCACGAGCAATAACTCCGGCGAATAAGAGTAGAAATCCAAGGATCATCATCGCCGTCGCGATGCGTGCAACTTTCTCAGTGCGTTTGTAATCCAAAGTTTTGGTAGTTGCCACATCGGTAATTTTTACTGCCCATGCAGTCTCAACGGCATGGGCAAAGAATGAGAGTGTATAAACCGCCATTGATGAGTAGATTAAATAGTTTGAGAGGTAGGCCCATGTACGTGACATTTATTTCTCTCCCTTTAAAACAGTAACAAAGTTAGCCATCTCTTGTTCTAATCCAGGCGCTGCATTCTTTGCAAGTCCTGCTACTTCAACTACCTCTCCGACTCGAATCCAAATTCTGCGACGGCGAGTAAATAATGATGCAAGCAGGCCAAGAATGGCAACAATAGCGCCGAGGAGTGCAAAGTTCTTGCCAGGATCATCAACGATTTGAAGATTGACCCACTGTACGTAGCCTTCGAAGGTAATTGAACCTCCAGCGTAGGAGAAGCTCTCACCTGGCTTTAATGATTTCAATCCAAGGTTTTTCATCTCAGATGTATCCATGCGATAGACCGACTGCGGAACACCTGAATCTAAACCAAGGTCGCCGCCCCATGCCGATAGTAAAAGCCGAGGATCAAGGGCCTGTGGGAAAACGCTGATCGCCCCGTTACCATCACTGCGGGCATATGTTGGTACGAAAGAGCCGACAAAACCAACCGGCGGATTTGCATCCGGAACTTTAATTGCTCCGATTGATCGCAGATTCCCATCTTGTGGCAAAAATGGAACTGGCCCCTGCATCGCGACATTTCCCTCTGAATCTCTGACAGTCACGATCGGTGAATAACCATTGGCCTGCAAATAAATCTTTGTATTTCCAATCGCAAGAGGAGAGTTAACTTTAATGACATGCTTCTCAACGCTCTTTAAATCTCCGCGTCGTAGAGAAATGTTAAGCGTGTAATCCTCTGGGGCGTTTGTCACCATGTTATAGGTTGCATCAAACTTATCTATGCTTATGATGAAACTTTCCAGGCCACCATCTTTAAATAACTTACCGTAAGCCAGCGAATCGTAGCTAGTCGGAGTATTAACAAATCTTTCACCAACATTGAGAATCGCCTCACCTCGCATTCCAAAGAGGGAGGAGAAGGAAATCCCAAGCAAAATTAGAATGAGCGCTAAATGGAAGAAAAGGTTTCCGGTTTCGCGCATAAATCCCTTCTCTGCCGAAATGCTTCCATCCTTTTCGAGGATTCTAAATCGATTAGCTTTAAACCATTTTCTTGCCGCATCTAAATCATTTCCAGTGGCTACCCAGGTTGAATAACACTCCATGCGATTTAGGTTCTTAGGTGTCGCCGGAGGCAGTGCGCGAGCGGCATGAAAATGCTCAAGTGCTCGCGGCAGAACGCATCCGATCAGTGAAATGAAGAGAAGTATGTAAATCGCGCTAAACCACGGTGAGCCATAGACATCAAATAGAAAGAGTCGATCCATCCAGCGTGAAATTTCAGGCGAGCTCTTAAATGATGCGCTCACGGCCATTGGATTTTGCGTCCTTTGTGGAATCAAGGAGCCTGGAACGGCTGCAATACCCAAGAGCATCAAAAGGATTAAGGCTGTGCGCATACTTGTTAGTTGGCGCCATCCATATCGAAATAAACCAAGACCAGTTAACTCTGGCAACTCGATCTCTTGGCTCATTTACACCACCGGAATAAAATCAGAAATAAGGGCACGTAGCGAGTTCATAATCTGACCCCATGCACCCGTAACTTGCAACAGGCCGATTACTATCAGGAATACTCCACCGATTTTCGATATCAAATCACCGCGGCGAACCAGGAACTTCCGCAATTTCTCTGAGCGATCAAAAAATACTCCCGATGCAATAAACGGAAGTCCAAGGCCAAGTGAGTAACCAAAGGAGAGCACGGCTCCTCGCACTGCACTCGACTCCTGAAAAGCAAGGGTCTGGACCGCCGCAAGGGCTGGTCCAATGCATGGTGTCCAACCGATACCAAATAGGAAGCCTAATACTGGTGCGCCGATCAAGCCGCCCGTTGTCTTCATATGTGGTCTAAATGTTGGCGCCATCGGAAACTTACCGAGAAATAGAAATCCTAAGAAAATAGTTAATATGCCGAGGACTCTGGAAATCACTTCTTCATGTGCTGATAATTGATTACCTAACCCACCGAAGACCGCTCCATAAGAGATAAATACGACCGAGAAACCCATCACAAATAGGAGTGAACCCAAAAAGACTTTGCCACGATTGACTGAAAACCCTGCGGCAAAAGAAAGGTAACCAGGAACTAAAGGCAGAATACATGGCGATAGAAAAGAAATTAGCCCGGCAATGAGTGCCACAGGAAATGCGGTGATTAAGAATCCGCTAAGAATCTGTTCTACAAAGAAATCCTTCATTCGGCGCTCACAGATTCAATTAATTGAGAGAGGGATGCGACGGTAACTTCACCTGATATTCGCGCTGCAACTCTTCCCTCTCTATCAATAACAACGGTCGACGGAATCGCATTTGCAGCTAGCGAACCTTTAAAACCAAGCAGTATCGAATCATCGATAAGAGTTGGATAAGGAATTCCAAGGCGTCGCTGAAAAGCTTCAGCTGTTGGTGGATTATCACGGGTCAAAATTCCAATGAATGTAACTTCATCATATTTCTTGGAGAGCGCGATAAGTGTTGGGATCTCTGCGCGACATGGAGCACACCATGAGGCCCAAACATTTACAACTGTCACTCTTCCAAATGCATAAGAATAATTACTACCAGAAAGAGTCATGCCGGCCAATGCTGGAGCTTGAATACGATCAGAGGCTTTAATCATGGTTACGGCACCATTACCGGAGACAAAACTCTCTTGCGAACTTGAAGTCCCACCTCCGCTGCAGCTGGTCAAAGCAAATACAGTTACTAATATTGCAATGCTCAGATTCAGTCGTTTCATTTTATTTCTTTGGCAGGAGATGGCGCGCGGGCTCGGAGTATGTAAGTCCAGAGATAAGTCCATCATCATCGAAATGAACACTGGTCACTGATGCTAATGAACACTCACGCTTGCGAGGATCATGTAACAATCGTCGGCTTTCAATCGCGCTTCGCAGAATCCAGATTGGAAGCTGGTGTGAAACACAGATTGCATCTTTGCCATTAGCGGCATCTCGTGCGGCAAAGACTGCTGCGAGCATTCTCGTAATCTGCTCCTCATAAGGTTCGCCCCACGATGGTCGCCAAGGGTTCCACAAATGTTTCCATGCCGCTGGGTGACGCAATACCCCATCGCCAACACCAAATGGCTTTCCCTCAAAAACATTGGCCGCTTCGATCAAACGCTCATCAGTTGTTATTGAAATTTTATGCGCGGCAGCTATAGGAGCCGCCGTCTCTTGGGCCCGTTGCAATGGAGACACATGCAACGCTCCTAGATCAATTGACTTGGACCAATCGCCAAGGGTCTGAGCCATCTCAAGACCTCGCATGGATAAACTCCACCCCGGTTGGCGGCCATAGAGAATTTTGCCTGGGTTTTCAACTTCACCGTGACGAATCACATGGACGGTCGCACTCATTGGCTAAGCATAAAGCGTCCCTAACCGACCAAGTTCGTTAAGGTAGTGACATGGCACTCACGGCGAAAAGAGCGGCCTTTTTTGACGTCGATAACACGCTGATTCGTGGTTCGACGATCTATTTTCTTGGTCGCGGGATGTACCAGCGGGGCTTCTTCACAAAAAAGGATATCTCCCGTTTTGTTTTGGCCAATCTTAGATTTCGCTTAACTGGAAAAGAGAATAAAGAGGAGATTGCGCGTTTTCAAAAATCGGCAACTGACTTTATTGGCGGACATAGCGTGAAAGATATCGAAGTAATCGCTCAAGAGATTTATGATGAGTTTGTATCTCCTGCAATCTGGCAAGGCACAATAGATATTGCACAAAAACATCTTTCAAATAATGAAGAAGTCTGGCTAGTAACTGCCGCCCCCGAAGATATGGCGGTTTTAATTGCTAACCGATTGGGATTCACGGGTGCATTAGGCAGCAAAGCAGAGATTAAAAATGGTGCCTATACCGGAGCAATGAATGGCGCCTTGTTGCATGGAAAAGAGAAGGTGATTGCAGTGCAGGATTTGGCAAATCGCACCGGTCTCGACCTTACGAATTGCTATGCCTACTCCGATAGCCACAATGATTTACCGCTTTTACAGTGCGTCGGCCATCCTTCGGTAATTAATCCAGATGCAATCCTTGGACTTCGCGCAATGGCAGAGGGTTGGCCAATACATGATTTTCGTAGAGCGCGCTTTATTGGACGAGCAGTATCTCCGATTGTCGTACGCCTTGCCGCCCTTACCGCATGGCTAACTCCCCGAAGGAAACGGCGTTGATTACCCAATAAGGGCTAAAGGCCAGTAATGTTAGCAAGTTATGGAAATGCGCTCATTCTCCGACTACCTACGTAGTGTCGATGACGCTGCCTTTTTAACTCTATTCACGGCACGTCCCGATCTCATAACACCAGTGCCACCCGATATTGCATCCCTTGCAGTGCGAGCATGTTCGGCGCCAAGTTTGGCGCGTGCAATCGACTCGCTTAATCAATGGCAGTTTCAAGTGCTCGAAGCAGCTGGCGCGCTTAACGAACCCTTCTCGTTAAAGTCGCTTGTCGCACTCACAGATAAAGCCGCAGCTACAGCACTTGAACATTTAATTTCAATCGGACTCATCTATCCATCAGATGATGGAATGCGACTTCCATCGCAGCTTCGCGATGTCATCGGAAATGAGCCAGCAGGACTTGGCCCAGTATCAATGGCCAAACTCAAACTAGCTGAATTAGATAGTGCTCCAATCGATGCAAAGAAAGTGTTAGAGCGCCTCATTTGGGGTCCACCCCGCGGGAGTGTGGGAGATATCAAGAATCCGGGTCCAGGAGTTGCCTGGCTACTCGAACGAAAGTTTCTCGTTCCGTTAGATCAACGAACAGTAATCTTGCCTCGCGAAGTTGGTATTTACTTACGCGGAGGCAAAGCGCATAAGGAAAACTTTGTCATCGCACCCGTTCTGACCGGATCCAAGCGAGATGAGCGTCAAGTTAATCTTGCAGCGATTGCAAATATCTCCACGGTCTTGCGTTGGGTAGAAGAGCTTCTAAATTTCTGGGCGGAGGAACCTGCAGATGCACTACGCGCAGGTGGGCTTGGAGTTCGGGATTTAAAAATAATCTCGACGCATCTTGGTGTTGATGAATCGTGTACCGCATTTATTACCGAACTTGCGTTTCTGACCTCGTTAATAAGTATCGACGCCGATGATCGCATAATGCCAAGTAATAAATTCGACATCTGGTTAATGCAAACGCCTGCCGATCGTTGGCAGGCAATCGCATCGGCCTGGCTAATTACTTCACGCGTGAGCGGTTTGGTTGGCCGAGCTGAAGCTAAGAACGTTGCAGCACTTGGCCCTGAGCTCGATCGTGTGAATGCAGCTCGGGTTCGCGCACTAACGCTATCAATTTTAAAAGAGAACGAATCTCTTGCGCCTGATACATCATCTTTTATTGAACTCATGAAATGGCGAGCCCCGGTCCGTCGAAACTCTTCATTACAAGAGGAGTTGTCTGTGTGGACGCTTCGTGAAGCTGAGTGGCTGGGAATTACCGGGCAAGGCGCAATTTCTAAATATGGTGTTGGTTTTCTAGCCGGCGATGATTTAAATGTAATAAATGAAGATCTTCCAAAAACAGTCGATCACATACTTATTCAAAGCGATAACACTGCGATTGCTCCGGGACCACTTGAGCATGAGATTTCCCAACAGTTAGCGATTATGGCTGAGATTGAAAGTCGGGGTGGTGCAACTGTTTATCGCTTCAGCGAAGCCACAATCAGACGGGCTTTAGATCACGGAAAAACCGGAGATGAAATTAAGGCTTTCCTAATCAAAACCTCTAAAACCCCCATGCCCCAGCCTCTTGAATATCTCATCGCCGATGTTGCCAAGAAACATGGAAAATTACGCGTAGGAAATACATCCTCATTTATTCGCTGCGAAGATACCTCACTCATTGCACAAATCATGAACGATAAAAAATTAGAGGTTCTCGCTCTTCGCCGAATTGCACCTGAGGTTGTCATATGTGATCACGATGCCGCAGATCTAATGCGTGTACTGCGCGAATCTGGTTATCTACCCGCAGCTGAGTCTTCCAATGGTTTGATGCTTATGGGAGCGCGTGCAAATCGCGCACTCACCAAGCCACGGCCACCACGAGTGATTGGTGAGATTGAGATTCCGAGTGAAGATTTATTGAACTCTGCCATACGAGCGATTCGCACTGGTGAGAAATCTAGCCACAAGCAAACGCGATTGAGGCAAGTTGCAAATGAGGCTCTAGGTGCTCTTCCTCGCAGCACCGCCAATGAAACTATGGATTTAGTTAATAGATTTATCGCCGAAGAAAAATCCCTCTCAATCGGTTATGCCGATAACAACGGCTCAGTCACTCATAGAATCATTGATCCAATTCGAGTCAGCGCAGGAGCCTTAATCGCTCGAGACCACGCAACGGGTGAAGTCCAATCCTTCCGAATTCCACGCATCACCGGCGTAGCACCGCTATAGACTTATCCCATGTTGTCTCAATTAGAAAAACTTGTACGGTTGGAATCACCAACTGAAGATCTAGAGGCCTGTCGGGCAGTAATAAAACTTGCCAGCGACATTGCACGCGAAGTTCTTGGCTCTCCCGCTGCGATTCGAGAAGTTAATGGTCGCCCAGTTTTTTGGTGGGGTGCAGAAAAGCCAGATGTCGTCGTTCTTGCACATCTAGATACCGTTTGGCCAAAGGGATCTTTCCAACCTTTATGGAGCATTAAAGATAACGCCGCTACAGGCCCGGGTATTTTTGATATGAAAGCTGGATTCATTCAAGCGCTTTTTGCCATGAAGGGGATCGATGGCTCAGCCGCCCTTATTGCAACAAGTGATGAAGAAACTGGAAGTGCAACAAGCAAAGAGTTCATTAAAGAGATTTCAGCACAAGCAAAAGCAGTCCTAGTTCTTGAAGCCTCGCTAGATGGCAAAGTTAAGACTGGCCGTAAAGGCACTTCGATGTATCAGGTAAAGATCCATGGCAAGGCCTCTCATGCAGGTCTTGAACCAGAAAAGGGTGTTAACGCAACCGTCGAAATAGCGCATGCAATCCTTGCTCTCTCAGCTCTTGAAAATAAAGAGTTAGGAACAACTGTTGTTCCAACCATGTTGCGCTCTGGCAATACCTCAAACACGGTTCCGGATTTAGCCGTGCTCGATGTCGATATCCGCTCATTTTCTATGGATGAACTGCAACGAGTAGATGCAGCAGTTAGAAATTTAAAGGCCGTAAACCCACAGGCGCGATATGAAATCACTGGAGGATTTAATCGCCCACCCTTAGAGACAACCTCGACGCTAGCTTTGTACGAGCGAGCAGAGAGAGTTGCCAAATCACTAGGCATGCCAGCTCTTGGCCACGCATCAGTAGGTGGTGCAAGTGATGGAAATTTTGCAGCCGCTGCCGGCGCACAAGTTCTAGATGGTTTAGGCGCAGTTGGCCATGGCGCACATGCTGCACATGAGTGGGTAGATATAACAACTTTAGAAAGCCGTAGCGCGCTTTTGCACGCACTCATCAAGGACATTCTTAATGACTGATGGCCCCTTAATCGTTCAAAGCGATAAAACACTTCTACTCGACATAGATCACCCGCTTTCAACGGAGTGCCGCCGAGCAATTGCACCATTTGCAGAGCTCGAGCGCTCCCCTGAACATATTCATACATATCGATTGACACCACTTGGGCTCTGGAATGCACGCGCTGCAGGACACGATGCCGAACAAGTAATTGACACACTTATTAAATATTCACGCTACGCAGTTCCTCATTCGATCCTGATAGACGTCGCCGAAACAATGTCTCGCTATGGTCGCCTGCGCTTAGAGGCCGATCCAGTGCATGGCTTAATTCTTGTTACAACTGACACGGCAGTTTTGGAAGAGGTTATTCGAGCCCGCAAGATTGCGCCTCTTTTAGGTGCGCGAATCGATGCGCAAACAATTGCGATACTACCTAGTCAGCGCGGGGCAATTAAACAATCACTTCTGCGCTTAGGTTGGCCTGCTGAGGACTTTGCTGGATACGTCGATGGTCAAGCACACCCAATTGAATTGGTTCAAAAGGATTGGAAAATTCGCCCCTACCAAGAGCTAGCTGCAGAGGGCTTTTGGCATGGTGGCTCAGGAGTCGTAGTACTGCCGTGTGGTGCTGGCAAAACAATTGTCGGAGCAGCCGCAATGGCACATGCAAAGGCGACAACTTTGATCTTGGTTACAAATACCATCGCTGCTCGCCAATGGCGTGAAGAGTTATTAAAGCGGACAACTTTGAATGAAGATGAAATTGGTGAGTATTCAGGGGCTAAGAAAGAGATTCGGCCAGTAACTATTGCAACATATCAGGTGATGACGAAGAAAAAGAATGGCGTATACGCACATTTAGATCTCTTTGATACACATGACTGGGGTCTAATAATCTATGACGAAGTTCATCTTCTGCCAGCCCCAATCTTTCGCTTTACTGCCGACATCCAATCTCGCCGCCGCTTAGGCTTGACTGCGACTTTGGTGCGAGAAGATGGCATGGAGGGTGAAGTCTTTTCTCTTATTGGACCTAAGCGCTATGACGTTCCTTGGAAAGAGATTGAGTCTCAGGGTTATATTGCACCAGCTGAATGCATTGAAGTCCGAGTTAACTTAACAGAGGCCGAGAGATTGTTATATGCAACTGCAGAGCCCGAAAATCGCTATCGAACCTGTGCGACAACTCGTACGAAAAGAAATGTTGTCGAAGCTTTAGTTGAGAAACATTCTGGAGAACAAATTTTGGTGATTGGCCAGTACATCGACCAGTTAGACGAACTCTCTGAAACACTCGGCGTCCCATTAATCAAGGGTGATACTCCAATAAAGGAGCGTGAGATTCTCTTTAACAAGTTTAGAACTGGTGAGATTACTTGTTTAGTTGTCTCTAAGGTGGCCAACTTTTCTATTGATTTACCAGATGCCACTATTGCAATTCAAGTTTCAGGTGCATTTGGCAGCCGACAAGAAGAAGCTCAGCGACTAGGAAGAATTCTTCGTCCAAAATCAGATGGAAGAAGTGCAAAGTTTTACTCTGTAATTTCTCGCGACACGATTGATCAGGACTTTGCGCAAAACCGCCAGCGCTTTTTAGCAGAGCAGGGTTATTCTTATAAAATTATTGACGCTGACGATGTTTTTCAAGGGAAGATCTAAAGCGTTCTGGATCAACCCTAAAGAAGTCATGGTGCACTCCATCGATCTGTATAACTGGAATCTGCTCACCATAGAGCTTCTCTAAACTCTCATTACCGTCGATATAGATCTTTTCGACGATAAAATCTAATTCATCCGACATCCCTTCAAGCAGCTCTATAGCAACATGACAGAGATGGCAACCATGGCGGGTAAATACCGTAACTATGCTTCTCGCAAGCCTGTCAGTTTGCTTAGAAAGCCCTCCATCTGCACTATCGACCATGGTGAAATCATCTCATCTTGGTAGTGTTTACGCTTATGCGGAGTAAGTACATTAAATATCTACGAGTTGCAGCCCTCGTTGGCTCCCTCGTTGGCTCCCTTCTTAGTGCACCATCTGCGCAGGCTCTTTTCTTAAAGGTTCCTGGTACCCAGTGGGGTCATGTGTATGCTGGAACAAATCCAGTAACAACAACTACTCCTCGCCCAAAGTATGCAGTCGGGGTTGCTAAATCAACATTTACTGTTACCTACAACAATTTTCCCGACTGGGCTAAGACCGAAGTCCAGGCCGCCGTTGATGTTTGGTCTGCCAACTTCGCATCGACTGTTCCAATCACCGTCGATGCATCATGGGGACGTTCGAGTTCATGGGGAATTCTTGGCAGTGCCAGACCCGTAAATTTCTTCTCATCCTTTGCCGGCGCCCCTGATCAATCGCTTTGGTACACCTCAGCACTTGCTAACGCTCTTGCTGGAAAAGATCTCGATAAAGCAAATCCAGATATTGTTATTCAAGTTAATTCAAATGGCGGCTGGAACACTCGTGGAGATGGGTTGCCTACACAGCGAGAGTACGATCTTCAATCCGTCTTCTTGCATGAATTAGCTCATGGAATTGGCTTCATATCAAATGATGCCTACGACATCAACTTTGGTGTTGCTAGCCTTGATCAACCGACACCTTTTGATGCCTATGCTCAAACTCCAGATAACCAACGATTATCTGATTTACCATCGCCATCAAAAGAGCTTGCACAGGCGCTGACTTCTACGCTCGTTTGGTCGGGACAGAATGCAATCAATGCCAATGGTGGGGTCAAGCCAAAGTTGTATACGCCTTCTAACTACGAACCTGGATCTTCAACTAGTCACTTAGATGAAGCGACATTTTCTAAGTCTGGTCTTGATTCAGTAATGACTCCTAATTTAGATCCTGGTGAAATATTCAAAGAGCCAGGGCCGTTAGTTCTTGCCATGCTTCAAGATATGCGCATTAAACCACCAGCGGGTGTGGCAGTTGGATTGCCTCAATCGCCACGCAATGTTCAGGCTTTCACTGCCGATTCATCGGCACTTATTTCATTTGATCCCCCGGTTAACTTACGCACAGCGCAGATCACTGAATACATAATAAAGAATGTTAAGACCGGGGTTGAAAAACAGGCGTTATCCAGTCCCATGCTTGTAGGAGGATTAAAAAATGGTACCTCTTATACATTTACCGTTGTAGCTAAGAATGCCCTTGGGGTATCTGAGCCTGCGGTGACTAAGGCCATTATTCCGCAGGCTGGCTGGAAGAGTACGGTCTTAGATAGCCGCGCAGATGGGAAGTCAATTGCTAGCACAACATTTAACGGCAAGCCTGCAATTGCTTATACCGATACTAAGAGCGGGGATTTAAAACTCGCAACCTTTGATGGCAAGCTCTGGAAGAAAGTGACCGTTGACGGTGCAGGTGGTTCGAGTGGACGCACATCGCATTCAATAAATAGCCCTGTCTCACTATGCGTAAATGGCAGCGGGATAAAACAGACCCTGCATATTTTTTATAGTGACACCACAGATAAAGATCTTCGGTATGCAGTTTTTAATGGGAAGAGCTTTGCGTTTGAAGTTGTCGACGGCGACGGTCCCCTTGTTAATAACTATGAAGATCCAGTTCGAGTACGAACATCTAGCGACCTAAGCATGACAAATGCGTGCATAGCAACGTCTAACAGCGTGCAGGTCTTCTATCGTGATGAAAGCCAAGGTATTTTACTTGGTGCAACTAAACTGAAAGCGGCACCGTGGATTTATGAGTTAGTCGATGGCGATCGCAAAACCGATGGTCGATCCACTGGTGATGTTGGTTTTCACTTACAGGCAACCTTTGATGGAAGTAAAACTTACGTTTTGTACGACTCAGTTATAAGTGTTAATCAGAAGAAAGATATCTCTGCGGGCGCAGTACGCCTTGCAACTCGAATTGGAAATGATCCGACTGCATGGATGTATCAAACCCTTGATGTCTCTACAGATGAGGCCTCGGTCTTTGGCTATGACGTTGCTCTTTCTAAGGTAAAGGGCGATGTAATGGCGGCCTGGCTTGCCACATCAATGGCCTCCTTTCCTAAGCCCGATCAAATCCGCTGGGCTCTGCTGAGCGCACCACTTGCCATTTCAAAGATGACAACTGAAAACTTTGGCTCACCTGGTGCCTATTTATCTATCGATGGAAAGACAATCGTCTTT
>CAXNCU010000014.1:0-18970 GCA_964200985.1 Candidatus Planktophila sp. | reverse complement strand
AAAGGCCGACCTGTCCTTTAGAAAATAACCCGGTTCCTTAGGCTTTAACTAAGACGTTTGATCATAATTTTCATCTGCTCAATTTGAGCAGTCTGGACGCTTATTACATTTTCACCAAATCGCTTAATCTCTGAATTGCGAGCATCCTTAATCAATAAACAAATATTTATTTACGCTTTCTAATGTTTTGAGCCTACTCCCGAAGTTTGGTGGACTCGGAGAAATTAGGCGCGTTGAGATGCGCTTCACATCCAGGCTGAGTGCCAGCGTAAATTCTGACAGCTACTGAGCTGCGGCAAAGCCCAGTTTTATATCGTTCTTAATATCCTCAATATTTTCTAACCCGATGCTCACGCGGACCATTCCAGGAGTGATTCCAGCTTTTATCTGCTCTTCAGAATTTAGCTGGGAGTGAGTCGTCGATGCCGGGTGAATTACTAGGGATCGAACATCACCGATATTGGCAACGTGACTAAAGAGTTTGAGGCCCTCAACGAATTTGCGTCCAGCCGGTGCCCCGCCTTTTAACTCAAAGGTGAACACAGCGCCAGCACCTTTAGGCGCATACTTTTTGGCTTCGCTATTCCACGGCGAAGATGGAAGTCCTGCATAACTAACATGTGCAACTTCTGGTTGTTTTTCTAACCACTCGGCCAACTCTTGAGCGTTCTGTAAGTGACGGTCCATACGTAAGTTAAGGGTCTCTAAACCATGGGCCAATAGCCATGCATTAAATGGTGAAACTGATGCACCGATGTCTCTCAGCAATTGCAATCTCGCCTTGAATATAAAGGCTAGGTTTGCTCCAAATGCGCCATTTACACCGAGTGTTTGGGCATAGACCAAGTTGTTATAGCTTGGATCGGGTTGGTTAAATCCTGGAAACTTCTTAGGGTCTTTTGCGAAATCAAAGTTACCGGAATCTACGATCGCTCCAACCATCGCGTTGCCATGACCTGATAAGAATTTAGTTGCAGAGTGCGTAACAATGTCGGCGCCATACTCAAAGGGTTTCGTGACATATGGAGTAGCGATGGTGTTATCTACGATCCAAGGAACTCCGGCTTCATGAGCGACTCTGCCAATTGCTTCAATATCTAGAACTGCGCCAAGTGGATTTGATATTCCCTCACCGAAAAAAGCTTTGGTGTTTGGACGCACTGCTTTTCGCCAAGCATCCATGTTCCCTGTGTCATTTACAAAAGTGACCTCTATGCCGTACTTGGGAAGGGTGTAGTTAAATAGATTAAATGTGCCACCATAAACATTAGAGCTAGAGACAACGTGATCCCCGGCTTGAGCAACGTTCATAATCGCAAAGGCAGTTGCCGTCATTCCGGAGGCCACCAAAAGAGCTGCTACTCCGCCTTCGAGTGCTGCAATTCGCTGTTCGACTGCATCCTGCGTTGGATTGTTTATACGTGTGTAAACATTTCCAGCCTCTGCAATACCAAAGAGATTTGCCGCATGTTGGGTATCACGGAACTGATAGGCCGTTGTCTGATAGATCGGCAATGAACGCGAACCGGTTGTTGGGTCGGGGGTCTGACCTGCATGGATTTGGAGAGTTTCAAAGGACCACTCATTATTTTTACTCATGACGCTTACTCTTACGTACAGACACCTGATTTACAAGAGTGGCAATCAATTAAGAATTGCGAACCCCACTAATGCCAAACCTAGGGCAAGTACCAGAACTTTTGTTGTGCGGAGATCTAGTACTTTTGATAGCGAGGGGAGCCACGTAGAGCCTAGAAGTAAAACTCCTGGAACGATGATAATCAAACTATGCACCAAAATGTTGTTTTTGCCGTTTTGGTAGCTAAGGCTAATCAGACCTATGGTAATTAATAGGTAGCCGCCCATTCGATAGTTATTAATAAGGTTATTTCTCATCATTTCCATTCCAGTGATTATTAGCTGCTAAAAGTAAGGGGGTGCCGACATGCGACACCCCCTGACTAATTGAGTATTTCTTTAGTGATCGTCCTTCATTCCTTCAGCTGCAGACTTCATGCGTGCAATCTTGAAGATTGTAAGTCCGAATACACACTTTGCCAAAATATCCGCGATTGTGTAACCAACTTGAACTCCTACAAACTGCTGCGCAGATGCCATGCCTTCGCCCATTCCTAAGATATAGGAAATTGGGTAAACGCCCCACGTCGCAACTAATAGCAGACGCAAGCGACCGATAGTTGCCGCAACTCCCTCAGGCTGGTTGTCGAGTGACTTACCAAGCTCAACAAAGAGAACATAGAGAATGTAAAGGAATGGAATCGTCGATAGAACGCCATAAAGGACCTGTGTGCCTTGGTTTGAAGAGATCTCACCAGGATAGCCAAGTGCAATCATTGCAGCAGATGCTGGAACCAGACGCATAATTAACGAACGTGAAACAGATTTAGCAAGAGCTAGAACGGCAATAACCTCGACAAGGAGTAGTGGAACTGTTAGTAGCCAGTCCACATAGCGATATGCCTCGTTAAAAGAACCCTGAGCACCAGAGATATTCACGGTCATATCTGTAGATGACTCTGTGAATGAGTTGATGATTCGCATGTAATGATATCCAGCGATGAATGTGACCATTGATGACATGACGAGTGCGCTTCGATACTTTGCTAATACGCGCTGTTGCGAAACTAACGTGTAAACAGTTGTCGCGAGCATAGAAATTAATCCGAACGAGAAGACGTTATAGACCAAGTTCCATTGGTTTGGGTCGAGTTTAAGCATAGATATGTGCCTCCATAGGGCGTGGTTTAAAGGCCTCGGTTGAGGGCTTTAACCTTTTAGTCACAGGTGAGCCTAAGGAACTCGAATGACTTTAGGGTGACACAATTGTGAGTCAACTGAGAAGTTCACGCATCTTGAAACTGGCAATCACAAAATAGCTCTCAATACCTACCGCGGAATCTAGAGAAGAGGGGTTATCCCCAGCGACTACTTACCGTCCCAGCGCTTCATTTCCTCTGCAAAAGTATCGAGCCCCATCGGACCAATCTTTAGGGCAAATGTATGGAACTTCTTCATATTGAAGCTAGCGCCGAGACGGCCTTTGGCATCCTCGCGGGCGCTCATCCAGACGCGTTCGCCGACTTTGTATGAAATCGCCTGTCCTGGCCACCCTAAATAACGATCGGTCTCACTGCGTGAATGATCCTCATCGAGTAAAGCCTGTTCGTTGAGGAGTTTTCGTGAGGACTCTGCGTTCCACACATTGCCATCGAAATCGGTGTATCCAAGATGCATTCCAATATCTACAACGATTCTTGCAGCGCGCAAAGCCTGGGCCGACAAATAACCCATCTCAATCCCTGGCTCATCAAAGGCGCCAAGTTCATTCATAAATCTCTCTGCATAAAGGGCCCAGCCCTCGGCATAGCCGCTAATAGTCGCAGCCGTGCGTTGGAATCGAGTCAGGCGGTCTTTTTCAATTGTTGCCGTCGCGATTTGCAAGTGGTGACCTGGTACCGCTTCGTGATACCAGGTTGATACTAAGTGCCAACTACTTACTTCATCTTTTCCAAGCATGGGAATCCACGTAGTCCCGGGTCGAGATAAGTCCTCCGATGGCGGGTTGTAATACGGCGCAGAGGCACTGCCTCCGGGAGCTAAGCGAGCTTCACATACTTTAATTCGCTCATCGATCTCAAAGTATTCGCCATCCATGCGTTTAATTGCAGCATCTGTGAAATCCTGTAAATACTTAATGACATTATCTTTACCTTTAATCACATACTTTGGATCGTGATCCAGAAAATCAGCGACTTCACGAAGCGTCTTTGCCCCAGGCTTTATCTGTTCGGCAATAGCCCACATCCGGTCATTAATAGCTTTTAAGTCTGCAATTCCCCACTCATACGTGGCGCGCAAATCCAACTTCGCACCAGTGAAATATCTCGCCCACACTGCATATCGCTGCGCGCCCACTGCATCATTGGGATTGGCAATCGCAAAATATTCATTCTTTAAATACTGCGCCGTCTTAGCCGACGATGTCTCAGCCGATTTCGCTGCGCTGTGCATGTCCGGATATTTTAAATCTGGATCGAAATTCTTACACATCTGGCTATAACCACCATCGGCATAACTTTCTAACTGCTCAATAACACCCAGAACTTGTCGTTGGGCCGTAGTTTTACCGCTTTTGGCTACCTCCGCAATTGTGCTAATCCATTGTTTATGCGCATTTTCCACGGCAAGCAAACGCGCCGCGATGTTACTGAAATCTTTATCGTTTTTTCGGGGCATCAATTCAAAGATTGAGCGAATGTTCGAGGGAGGAGAAGTAAGGACGTTCCAGAGGACATGCTCCTCAAGTGAATCATGGAGCTCTAAGCTCGAATTTAGACGCTCTTCCATAACAGTCTTAGCGATTCGATCAATTTCATCGATGGGAACTAGTGCTTGCAGCTTGGCCAAAGTTTCGCGAGTTAATTGGGCCATTTTTGCCATTCCAGCGATGGAGAGATCATCTAACTTGTCCTGATCAACATCTTTGCCTAAATATGTGCACGACATTGGGCTCAGGGCTGCGGCCTCATCAATGAAAATGTCGCTTAATTCGAAAATCTCTGATCGATATGTCATTGGGCATTCTTATCAGCGTTCATATCCTTTGTCGATAGATATGCTAACCACGTGATTACTACCCAGCTGCGCGAACTCAGTGTGCACAAAGGTTTCGCCCGGCTAATTTCTGCGCGATTTATTTCCAATGTCGGCAATGGGCTCTCCCCCATCGCCTTGGCTTACGGTGTGCTAAGTCTTGAGGGATCAACTGGGAAAGACTTGAGTCTTGTGATGTCGGCGCGAATTTTCCCAATGATTGCTCTCATGCTATTTGGAGGAGTAATTGGAGATCGCTTTAAAAGAAACCGAATCGTAGGTGGAACCGATATCTTAGGAAGTAGCTTTGTTGCTATCAGCGCCGCTTCATTTCTCTTTGGCTTTGCATCCATTCCATTGCTTGTTTTTATGGGCTTTCTATTTGGAGTTTTGAATGCGATGTGGTGGCCAGCAATGTCGGGCGTCTTGCCCGCTATTTTGCCTAAAGAAAAACTTAAAGATGGAAACGCAGTCGTTGGATTACTGAGCAACTTCGGTTATGTAGTTGGGGCGCTTATGGGAGGCACCCTTGTCACATTATTCGGCTCTGGCTGGGCCTTACTTGTCGATGCCTTCTCTTTCTTGATAGCGGGTTTCTTGGTGTGGAATTTAGATGTTCCGCCGATGGAGCATCGTGAACGCACATCAGTCTTTACTGAGCTAAAAGATGGTTGGTTTGAATTCAAATCACGTTCATGGCTTGTTGCAATGGTCATCGCTTTCACTGGAATCAATGCCTGCTTTGAAGCCCTGGTGCAGGTGCTTGGACCTTTAGCTTTTAATGAAAATTCAAATGGCCCGCGCAATTGGTCTTTGAACTTAGCTGGTTTAACTCTCGGAATGGTTTGTGGTGGCGTTATTGCACTCAAAATCCATATGAATAGACCAATGTTTTTCTCTATGATTGTGATTTCGCTTTCAGCTATCTGGGACTTTTCATTAGCGGTTCGAGCACCTTTGGTAGTGACACTCTGTGCGGCTTTCTTAGCAGGAATCGCAGTTGAGATCTATACCGTCAATTGGAGCACGACCATGCAGACTCATATTCCCGAAGAGTCCTTTTCCCGTGTTAGCGCATACGACGCGTTTGGATCATTTGCACTCGCCCCACTGGGAATCGTTGTCGCTGGCCCATTAGCTATGTATTACGGCGTACACGAGGTGCTCTGGATTACTGGTGGTGTCACCGTAGTTTCAGCCCTCTTGGCTCTGCTCGTGAAGTCGGTACGAAACCTGCGCTCAATTCAAGTACATGGCTAAAGAGTTAGAAGGGCCGTGATTGGCCGTAGGCTTAGAGCATGACTCAACAACCAGTTGCACCACCAAAGCTTCGAGGTTGGTTTCACCTAGGAGCAACGCCCGTTGTTATTATCGCGTCGCTTGTGTTATTTATCTTAAGCAAGGAGTCACTTAAGTTTGCCGTTGCAATTTATTCAGTAACCGCGATCTTGTTATTTAGTGTCTCAGCCGTCTATCACCGTGTTCCATGGTCTCCTTCAAAGAAGAAAATTTGGCGCCGATTTGATCATGCAAATATTAATTTACTCATTGCAGGTTCCTACACTCCCTTTGCTGTCACACTCTTAGAAGGACGCGATCGCACAATTCTCCTATCGGTTGTTTGGATAGGTGCTGCAGCTGGAGTTGCGATGCGAATCTTTTGGTTAGGGGCACCTCGTTGGCTCTATGTTGCCAACTACTTGCTACTTGGTTGGGTAGCCGTTGCATACATGCCCCAGCTCTACCGTGCGGGTGGTCTTTGGGTATTACTTCCCATCATCATCGGCGGCCTCTTCTATTCAGTTGGAGCGATTTTTTATGCTCTTAAACGCCCTGGACGAGAGGCCAAGTACTTCGGCTTTCACGAGCTTTTCCATATCTTTGTGCTGGCAGCATGGATTTCGCAATACATTGCAATCTCGGTGGCGATTTACAGTAAGTAAGGCCTTGCTCTAATCTAAGGCTCTATTAAGACGAACTGCGGGGTGCATGGTGGCTGAGAAGAGTAGTTTCCTTAACTGGGTCGGTTTCAAGGGCGAAGAGCCAAATCAACCCTCTTCAGTTGAGCGCATCCGAGAGCTTGAATCTCAGTTAGCCGATCTGCGTTCGCGCCGAGACATTACAGGTTTGAGTAAAGAAGAGTTTGAAATTCTCGCAACAGAGACTGCGATGGCGATGATTAAGTCGGCGCAAGCACGAGAGAGCAAGGCCCATGCAATATCTTCTCGTTTAGTAGCAGAGACGAATCGCATTACTACCGAGGAGATTGAAGCCGCCGATGCAAAGGCGCGTGCAATTCTTAATAGTGCCGAGACTCGTGGGCGCAAATATATTTCAACTGCCGAAGATGAAGCCGGACAAATGGTTGCAGCCGCTGAAGCTGAAGCCGAAGCGCTTTTCGAGTCTAAGAAACGTGAAGTTGCATCACTAGCAAATGCTGCTCGCCGAGAAGGTGAACGAATCATTGGTGATGCCACAAATGAAGTATCTAATTATCGCCAGTGGCTTTCAGGTGTGATGGCAGAGGCAGAGCGCCTATACAGAATTCAGACGCAGTCCTTAGATGCAGCTCAAGCTGCAATCCTTCAATCTCGCGCCAGGTTAGAGACAGCATTTAATCATTTAGCCGAATTACAAAAGAGCGTCGTTGAAAATTTGAATGCAGATAACACAATTATTAACACCGGGCCTATTAGGGTAACGAGTGAGCGCACCAAAACTGCGATTAGTGCACCAAGGAAAGCCGCAAAGAAGCCGGTAAAGAGTTCTGGTGCAAAGAAATCCGCCCCACGTAAGTAGTTAGTTATGGCTACAGCTCGCGGTATCCGATACATCCCTGCCATCGATGGGCTGCGCGGTTTGGCAGTCGTTGCCGTCATGCTCTATCACTTGGGTTTTACCTGGATACCTGGCGGCTTCTTAGGTGTCGATCTCTTCTTTGTGATCTCCGGCTATGTCATCACTCGCTTACTGCTTGATTCCATTGCACGTAGTGGAGGCTTAGACCTTCGCGCCTTCTATAAGGCGCGCATACGACGCCTCTTTCCCCCTCTTATCTTCATGATTATTGCTACATCTATCTACATAGGAATCTGGGCGCCTGAAACTATGCGCCGCTTTGTGAGCGACTCGCCGTTTTCGCTGTTGGGCGTAATGAACTGGTGGTTGGTTTTTCGCCACACTGATTACTTTGATTCAATTTCACGCGCCCCCCTTTTGCAACATACCTGGTCACTCGGCGTTGAGGCCCAGTTTTACCTTTTATGGCCGCTAATTTTGCTCTTAACTGTTCGTTATTTGGGCAAGAAGAAAATCCCTGGAGCTGCACTTTTTATTGCTGCAGTCTCTGGAATTACCCTCCTTGTTGTCTCATTTCAAGTTGATGCCGCTAGTACATCACAAATCAGTCATGTCTATTTTGGTACAGACACGCACAGTATTGGATTATTTCTAGGTGCGGCTTTAGCCGTTAGTTGGATTCCACAAAATCTAAAAGAGGATGTTGAAAGACGGGCGCAGGATTTTATTGATGGGATTGGCGTCTTCGGTTTTATCGGAATGATTGCAACTTTTCTCTTCATCGATGAGACCGACCCGACGCTCTATAAATTAGCATTTCCTTTAGCTGGAATCTTTGGTTGCGCAATAATTACCTCGATTGTCCATCCAGCTTCTCGCTTTGCTCCACTACTTAGCAGCAAGGTCGCTGTTTGGATCGGAGAGCGTTCCTATTCAATTTACTTATGGCACTGGGTTGTCTTTCAACTTACCCGTCCTGCTGTAGATATTGAGGGCTCTGCCTGGGCATTGACCGCTCTTCGAATTCTCATTGTCTTGGCTTTGGCCGATATCTCTCTGCGATTTGTCGAGCTTCCAATCCGAAGTGGATTAGTTGAATATTGGTTTAAGGGGATGAAGTACCGCACCAAGCGAGTGCAGCTAAGACAAAAAACTTTGCTTGGTGTCTCTATTTTTTCAATTCTCTTAATACTCACTCTCATCAGTACTCGCGCAATTAGCGATAGTGATCGAGTGATGGCAACAGTGAAGGAAGAGCTTTCGCAAACCCCCGAAATCTCTAATGAAGATGTAGTACCCACTTCTACTCATGGATTGTGGGTAACCGGTGACTCTGTCATCCTAGGTATCCGCTACGAACTGGAAACTCGCAGTCATATCGAGCTCATTAACGCCAGAGTCGGCCGCCAAGCCCCTGAGTTAATCGATGTAATGCTCAATGATAAATTAAATGTGGTGGGCTCAACGGTTATCTTCAATTTAGGCAACAATAACAAGCTCACCGAAGCACAAGTAGCGGCAGTCTTTGAGGCGGTTAAAAATCAGCCCAGAATTATTGTGGTAAATACCGCTGTACCGCGTGGATGGCGCGATGAGAATAATCTCCTCATCGCCAAATACGCCGAATTATTTGGCGCAGTATTGATTGATTGGAATGCAATTTCGACCGGCCATCCTGAGTACTTTGCGCCAGATGGTGTCCACCTTGTGCCGGCAGGTGCTCGAGCATATGTCGATGCGATATCCAGCCAACTCTAGAACTCATTAAAGGGTAAAAAAATAAACCCCCACGCAGTGCGTGAGGGTTTATTAATTAATACTTTACTTAAACTCACCTGGTATTCCAAAAACTGTAGCTGAAGCCACTTGTCCATCAGAGTAAACAGATGTAACTCGGAACTGAGTCCAACCTGCATCAGCACTCTTCGTAACATTTTGTGTCAACTGATCGGCTGGAACTGTTGCGATTGTTACCCAATCACCCATTCCGTTAGCACGAACTTCAACATTGAATCCGGTCAACCCATCTACTGCCGTTGGAGCGATCCATCGAAGCTTCAATCCATCTGCGCTCTTAAGAGCCACGAACTTAGATGGCGCCTCTACCGCGGTAACGGCTGTTGCCGACTCAGTTGGTTCAGCAGTTGCCGATTCGGTTGGCTCTGTAGTTGCTGTCTCCGTTGGCTCTGCAGATTGAGAGATTGATGGAGTTGGGGATGCCTCATCATCACTCTTATCTGCCGACTTTGACCACACGATTGCTGCAAGAATGACAATTCCCGCGACGACTAAGAAAACAACGCGGCCTGAAGTGCTCTGCTTAGGAGTTGCAACTGGCTTCGGAGCAACTGGTGCAACTGGCTTCGGAGCAACTGGTGCAATTGGTGTTGTTGAAACTGCAACAACTGCGGGCGCCGAGGACTTCTTTACTGCACGCTTTGCAGGTGCCTTCTTTGCAACCTTCTTGGCTACAGATTTCTTAGCAGTCGCCTTCTTTGCAACGCTCTTCTTTGCAACGCTCTTCTTAACAACGCGCTTTGCAGTCGCTTTCTTAGTAGGCGCTTTCTTAGCAACCTTCTTTTTAACAACGCTCTTTTTTGCAGTTTTCTTTACTGCGCGCTTTGCAGGTGCCTTCTTTGCAACCTTCTTGGCTGCGCTCTTCTTCTTTACGGCCACGATGACTCCTTGGATAGCGGTGCGCACGCAAATAACGTACGTCTATAAGGCAAGGCTACCCCAGCCCTTAGAGCATTTCTATTACATGTGGTGCTATTGCTCGGAGTGATTTTCCGCGATGGCTACATGCATCCTTTTCCTCAGGGCTCATTTGTGCCGAAGAAATCGACATTCCAAGAGGTGCAAATATTGGGTCATAGCCAAAACCCTGATCTCCGATGGCTTCGTGAAGGATTCTTCCCTCAAAGCGACCCTCAGCAACCACTTCTCGACCATCGGGCATGACAAGGGCGGCAACACAAATAAAGTGTGCGCCTCTTTTCTCATCGGGCACCGAGTGCAACTGTTCAAGAACTTTCTCTAAATTTGCCCTGTCATCGCCATGGACTCCAGCCCATCTTGCTGAAAATATTCCAGGGGCTCCTCCAAGTGCATCGATACAAAGACCTGAATCATCGGAAATCGATGGAAGGCCCGTCATTTTCGCCGTATATCTGGCTTTCAGCAGCGCATTCTCTTCAAAGGTGGATCCCGTCTCTTCGACATCGACTAAATCAGGAAATTGATCGATGCTCACGAGCTCTACCGCCCCAGCCGATATGGCATCGAGAATTCTTCGAAACTCAATAATCTTTCCAGGATTACGTGTTGCTACGACCAGTTTTTTCGACATAGCAATCAGTGATTCATCATTAGTAAGTGCATCGATTACTTCTGTGAAAGCACTGCTTTTTGAAGTTCGCTGAGCTCTTTACATCCAGCAACTGCTAAGTCAAGTAATTGATTGAGTAGTTCTCGATCAAAGGGCTCGCCTTCGGCTGTGCCTTGAACTTCAATAAAGCGGCCGTCTCCAGCGACTACTACATTCATATCGGTACCGGCGCGAACGTCTTCTTCATAACAAAGATCTAACATCGGAATGCCATCAATAATCCCCACGCTCACCGCTGCAACTGTGTCGCTCAAAGGATTGGCAGTTGCCTTGATGTGGCCCGCGCTTTTTGCCCAAGCAATAGCATCGGCTAGCGCAACATATGCGCCCGTGATTGCAGCTGTCCGTGTTCCACCATCTGCCTGCAATACATCGCAGTCAATAACAATCGTGTTTTCACCGAGCTCTTTTGTATTAACAATTGCGCGCAATGAGCGACCAACTAAACGTGAAATCTCCTGTGTGCGTCCGCCAAGTTTTCCTTTAACACTCTCGCGATCAGAGCGAGTATGAGTTGCCCGTGGCAACATTGCATACTCAGAAGTTACCCAACCGGTGCCACTGTCTTTTAACCATCGTGGGACTCCGGGTGAAAAGGATGCAACACATAAGACGCGAGTCTTACCGAACTCAACTAGAACCGAGCCTTCGGCATGATCTAACCATCCGCGAGTAAATTTAATCTCGCGCAAAGAGTTAACTTCTCGTCCATCATTGCGTGCCATGTAGTGCTCCTATTACTTAGTTTGTTGTATCTAGAGATCTTGATGTTCTACGTGGGTTACTTCAGGTCCTAGAAAGCGTCGCGCTAAGCTTTCAAAAGCTTTTGCATCACCCGTTGCTAAGAATTTATGAGTGGGTGGCTGACCCTGATGAGTGCGCAGCAGATTTTTTTCAACCAAGGTTCGATAGAGATCTTTTGCCGTCTCTTCGGCACTGGATACGAGTGTGACACTCTCACCCATTACATATGAAATTACACCCGTTAAGAGCGGATAGTGCGTGCACCCTAAAACTAAAGTATCAATCTTCGCATCAATGAAAGGAGCTAAGTACCCTCGGGCAATTTCAGTAATTTCAGTGCCGGAGGTTTCTCCGCGTTCTACGAATTCAACAAAGAGAGGACATGCGATAGATGTAATTTTCAATTGTGGTGCTGCAGCAAATGCATCAAGATATGCCGCTGAATCGATTGTGGCACGAGTGCCAATCACTCCAATATGTCCACTACGCGTAGCGGCTACTGCTCGACGAGCTGCGGGTTGAATAACTTCAATAACTGGTACTGAGTAACGCTCACGTGCATCGCGTAACATCGCAGCACTTGCGGTGTTACAGGCAATCACAATCGCCTTAACTCCCTGCTCGACGAGAAAATCTAAACTCTCTAAAGCAAACTCTCGAACTTCGGCAAGCGGGCGCGGACCATAAGGTCCACGGGCAGTATCACCGATGTATATTGTTGATTCATTGGGTAGTTGATCTAAAATAGATCTGGCAACCGTAAGTCCGCCGACCCCAGAATCAAAGATTCCAATCGGCGCATCGCTCATATCCTTAATCCTACCCTGCGCTTAACGCAGTTATAGATCATCATCCATGAGCGCTTGAATCAAACTCTCCTGTATCCATCCCAGCCAGCTATACACGGCATAGACACCGCGCATGGGGTCATCGGGTGCCAAAATTTCAAGATCCTCATGTGAATTATTGTGGACGTTCAATCTCACGCCTAGGGCCAATCGAATGTCATTCATGGCACCTAACCAAGCATTTGCACTTTCATGGTCTACCTCAATAACTCCATCGGGTGAATCCTTTAAATCCATACGCATGGTCATCGCATGCGCCGACTTTTTCGCGCGCAGATCTAACTCGGTATATCGTCGAAACTCAGATGCATCAACCTGATCGGCATAGGCGTTAGGTAATAAACGTAATAAAACCTCATCTTCGGGCGGTGAATCATGGCTTGTGATTCCAACCATTGCCGCTAATGGATCATCGCTGTGATTATCGGTTCGTTCACCAAGGAGTTCGAGAATCTGCTCAACGAGATTTATAAGAACTTCACTCTCTGATGGTGAAAAATTTGCAACATAATAGTTATTCCCGTGGCGAGTAAAACCTGACTGCACCCCTTCAGATTCAGTACTCATATCGCTTGATCTCCTCGTGCAAGCGTGGCCCATAATCCATACTCGTGAAGACGGGCGACATCGTGCTCCATCTCCTCGCGGCTTCCAGTTGATACCACTGCCTTACCTTGGGTATGAACCTGCATCATGAGCTGATGAGCCTTTTCTTTAGTGAATCCGAAGAGCTCCATCAAGACGTAAGTTACGTATGTCATTAAATTTACGGGATCATCCCAAACAATTGTTACCCATGGCTTTTCGCTACTAAATAACTCTTTGATCGCTTCATCAATCTTTTCTTCGGTGGTTTCAACTAGTTTTACCATTTTTAACGCACCACTATCGAAAACTCTGACGAGGAAATCACTTGCGGGCCATTGGCAATGCGAACACGCATTTTTATGATTCCTCTCTTGGCTTGCGTTGTTGAAAGAATAAACTCGCTATTCAAATCCGTTGCCACGCCCACTCCGATATTTATCCATTTTCCAGCGACAAGTTTTTGAAGTGTTGCTTGTGCCCCTGAAATTTTTGGTAGTAATGATCCTTTGATCTGCAACTGCACGCCATGTTTGATAGTACTCAGATGCTCAAGAATAATCCTAGGGCTCACCTCTACGCTCTCTTCACTACTCACTGACTCTGCACGCTCCCATGTACCTGTGGTGGTTAAACGGAAGGCAGAGGTATCTGCAATCGTCATAGGGATTGAGATAACGCCTTCAGGAGAAGTAATCGACTCGGCGATCTTCTTCCAGGTGGTTTCACTCGCGCGCTTCATTTCAACGTTAACGACTAAACCAGCAATAGGCGTCTTGTCCTTGAGCGTGAAGGCGCCTTTTAGGGTGAAAATATCACCGAAATTAACCCGTTGTTCCTGGCCGCCTTCAATAGTAAGTGAGTTAATTACTACAGCGGGTGCGATAGCGAGGGCGACGTTTCGCATCGCCGTAGTTGCAGTTGGATCCTCCATGCCGAGAGTCCATAGCGATGCACCGCCTAATTGATACTTTGCAACTAGGTTCATGCGTTCTGTGTAGCTACGATCATTTTGATACCACACAGTTCTTGAAACACTGCAAGTAGTTGCAGCGCCTTTGCTAGTCAGGCCATTAAAAGTTTTTACATATGAATAGGTTGCCTCACTATTTTTCTCATCAAATATTGGTACGGCTTGATCAATCGCCGCTTTTGCATTTGCATAGTTCATTTTAAAAGTCGCGGCCTTTGCCGTCATCGTTAATCCAGGTGGCGCAGAGACCGGGCAGGTTCCAGCAATTGAAGTAATCCAGTCGCGGCCATAGCCCGGCAACCCAATAAATACTTTCGATGCAGGCATAATGCTTGTTGCGTACTGCAATGTCTTTTCGGTCCAAGCAATAGGGCCGATAGGACCGGGCTTTGCAACAGAGTAGTCATACGTCATGATGCGCAATCGATCAATGCTGGATGCGATATCGGCCCATGCATAAACGGTGTAACCCTTTAGCCTTTCAGTTGGATTAAAAGCATATGGAGTTGAAACCGATAAGAGTTTTTGTGAGGCATGTAACTGATTGCTGAGCTCTTTAACAAAGAGAACCCAATTAGGCGCAGTCTTTGCCCACGTTGTATTGCCATCTACAAAAGCAAATCCCTCAAAGTCTAAGTCGATTCCATCGAAGCCATTTTTGTTCACTAAGTCAACTATTGTTGTGACAATCGTTGTTCGAGTTTGCGCTTTTGCTAAATAGCCAGAGAGAACTAACTTGTCAGTTCCATCCGTCATTGTTGGAATAATTTTTAAGCCTGTTTTGCGCATTAAGCAAAGCGTGTCGGCCATTGGCCACGATGGATTACCAGTTTTATAATCATCACGGATTACCGTCGGAGATTTGAGCGTGTACCAAAAAGGCATGACCTCTTTCATCAAATCCTTATTGGTAAAAAGGTAGGAACTATTTAAAGCCGCATTGTCTTCCAGTGAGTACTCACTTGGCTCGCAAGTCACGGGTGCTCCAGGAACAGGAGCTGCAACGGTCGGCAGCTTCTTAATAAATGGCATAACTGTTTTCACTGAATAGTATGGAATCCACCCAGTAACAATGGTGCGAGGTTGATTCTCTATTGCACTGGCCGAAATGGAGGATGAGAGCACTGCGGCAATAATCAGGGCCGTTGCGATGCCGAACTTACGCGACATCACTATTTATCTTCAGGCTCTTTTTTCAAGCCTGCGTGAATCTCTTTGCATGTTGGGCAGATGGGATATTTTTCTGGGTCTCGAGATGGGACCCATTTCTTTCCGCAGAGGGCTCGAACTGATTTACCAGTTACGGCCGATTCAACGATCTTGTCCTTCTTTACATAGTGCGCGAATCGGTCATGTCCACCATCATCTTCTTCAAGGACGGGCCTACTCAAGAGATCGGTATTTGAATCCGTCTCTACTGCGTCTTTCCTAAAGATTCCCATGAGGTGGATAAGAATACCTTCGGCGGCGGTGAAACTACGGGTAGAATTCGCAAATGAAGGACTTACTGCGTACTCAAGACCTCTGCCGCGAAGATGTTGAGCTATTACTGGACACTGCCGCCGATTTCGCCGCTAATCCCCTTCGATCTAACACGGCCTTAGCCAATAAGAGCGTTGCGATTTACATGACCAAGCCCTCTACGCGTACACGGCTCTCATCTGAAACGGCCGTTGCCCATCTTGGTGGGACGCCCATCTTTATCCGTGGGGATGAGTTGCAGTTGGGACGTGGGGAGACAATCGCCGATACCGCTCGAATAATTAGTGGCTACTGCAGCGCATTGATTATTCGTACCTTTGCCCAATCCGATGTAAACGAACTCGGTGCCAATGCATCGATTCCAGTTATTAATGCACTGACCGATGATGATCATCCAACACAACTGCTTGCAGATTGGTTAACAATTCGCGAGCAGTTCGGAAAAGATATTACTGGGCGCAAATTTGTTTACTTAGGCGATGGAAATAATATGTCGCATGCTTGGTTAGTAATGGGCGCGATTATGGGAGCTCATGTTGTTGCGGCAACGCCGAGTGGAGCATGGGCACCAAATCCTGAAGTTGTTGAAGTAGCGAAAAAGATTGCACTACACAGTGGTGGAAAAGTAGAAACCACAAATGATCCAGAGGCTGCAGCAAAAGATGCAAGTGTTTTATATACCGATGTATGGATGTCGATGGGTGATCCGGATAATGAACGAGATGAAAAGGTGCTAGCACTCTCGCCATTTGCAGTTACTGAAAATTTAATGTCATTAACGCAAAAAGATTCGGTCTTCATGCACTGTTTACCTGCACATCGCGGTGAAGAAGTAGAAGCCTCTGTGATTGACGGAACACGATCCGTCATCTGGCGAGAGGCATATCACCGCCGTACAACCATTCAATCTTTGCTGTATCACCTTGTCAGAGGTGACCTGAAAGGCTCTAACCACTAGTATTTCACGCATGCTTATAGCCGTTCCTAAAGAAATTCGCGAGGGTGAAAAGCGCGTGGCGCTTGTTCCCGACATCATTAATAAATTAACTCGACTGGGTTTCGATGTTGTTATCGAATCTGGTGCCGGAGTACATTCGCAAGCAACAGATGCTGACTACGTCAACGCTGGTGCAACGATCTCGAACGGTGACGTTCTCAAAACCGCCGATGCCGTTCTCTCAGTACAGCCTTTAACGCCAGCCCAGATGGCTACATTAAAGAAAGATGCCGTAACAATAAGTTTCATGTCTCCCGTTACTGCAGTTGATTCAATAGATGCCGCTGCAGCTGCAGGTGTTACGGCCTTTTCCCTTGAACTTGTTCCGCGTATTTCGCGAGCACAATCAATGGATGCTCTTTCATCACAAGCATTGTGTGCCGGTTATCGCGCGGCTTTAGTTGGCGCCGAATTATCACCTCGCTTCTTCCCGATGCTCATGACTGCAGCAGGCACGGTTACTCCAGCACAAGTATTAATTCTTGGCGCAGGTGTTGCAGGTTTGCAAGCGATTGCAACTGCGCGTCGATTAGGCGCAGTTGTTTCGGCCTACGACGTTCGTCCTGCATCTGCCGATGAAGTTCGTTCGATGGGTGCATCCTTTATCGAACTCGAACTCGAAGCACTCGAGGGCACGGGCGGTTACGCGCGTGAGATGACCGAAGATCGTGCGGCGCAACAACAAGCACTACTTACTCCTTACATTGCAAAGTCACATGTTGTTATTACAACTGCAGCCGTTCCAGGTCGACAGGCACCACGCTTGATGACTCAGGCAATGGTTGATTCAATGGCACCAGGAACAATCATCATCGACTTAGCCGCTGAAACTGGTGGCAACGTTGAAGGTTCAAAGCCTGGAGAAATTGTTACTACATCAGGTGGAGTTCGAATCTGGGGCGGAAAAGATGTTCCAAGTCAGCTTCCCTTCCACGCATCATTTTTATACTCTCGCAACGTAGTCAATCTTCTGACTCTGTTTACTACGCCTGCAAAAGAGGAAGAAAAGGTTGCATTCACTATCAACTTCGAGGATGAAATTATCAATGGGGCGGCCGTTACGCATGGCGGATCCCGTAGAAATGCGGGAGGTAAGTAAATGGAGCCGATAGCAGTTGTTTCGATATTCGTTTTAGCGGTCTTCGTAGGTTTTGAAGTCGTATCTAAAGTCTCGTCAACTTTACACACACCACTTATGTCTGGTGCAAATGCGATCCACGGCGTGATTCTGGTTGGTGCGATTATCGTGGCCGACCACAGCTCAACAAATCTTGAACTCGGTCTCGCAGTTGCAGCGATCGTATTAGCGACAATCAACATGGTCGGCGGCTTTGTGGTCACCGATCGAATGCTTGAAATGTTCAAGGGAAAGAAATAATGAGCCGCACTCTGTATGACCTCATCGGACTAGCCGCAGGCGTCGCATTCATCTTGGCCCTTAAAGGCCTTTCACATCCAAAGACTGCACGCCGAGGAAATATGATCGGCGCTTTTGGTGCAACATTGGCAACACTCGTTGTCTTCTTCTATGCAATACCTGACTCTTCACTTCCGCTTAATAACCTCGGCTGGATTCTCGGAGCGATTGTTGTTGGATTAGCCATCGGCGTACCCGCGGCCCGCAAAGTTCAGATGACGCAGATGCCACAACTCGTTGCACTATTTAATGGTGTTGGCGGTGGCGCAGCTGCCCTCGTTGCAATCGTTGAGTATCTGCACCTTGGTACCGATGCCACTACTGCCGAAGTTATCTTCACAGTATTTACAGTGATTGTCGGCTGTGTTTCATTCAGCGGTTCGATTATTACCTTCATGAAGTTACAAGAGCTCATGACTACTCGCCCAGTGATCTTCCCAGCGGGTCGATTTATCATCGCGGCCACCCTGGTCAGCGTTATTGGCGTTGGCGGTTGGGTTGTTGCAGCCCTTGGAACTACACCTTTGCTAGTGCTCGCCGTACTTTCACTTCTCTTCGGTGTGCTCTTCGTGCTTCCAGTTGGCGGCGCAGATGTACCTATTGTTATCTCGCTATTGAATGCATTCACTGGTTTAACAGTGGCTGCAAGTGGCTATGTTCTAGATTCAGTTCTCTTAATCATCGCCGGAACTCTCGTCGGTGCATCAGGAACAATCTTGACTCGCCTTATGGCAGAGGCAATGGGCCGTTCATTATTTGGAACTTTGTTCGGTGCCTTTACTGCAAAGCCACAGGCTGCATCAGATTCAGCAGAGGAGCGTCCAGTTCGTTCAGGTTCACCTGATGACGTTGCAATCTTGCTTAACTACGCACGCCGCGTTGTAATCGTGCCGGGCTTTGGTTTAGCTGTAGCTCAAGCACAACACACGGTGCGCGAATTAGCTGACTTAATGATCTCCAAAGGCATCGATGTTGCATATGGAATTCACCCAGTTGCAGGTCGCATGCCTGGACACATGAACGTGTTACTAGCCGAGGCAAATGTTCCATACGATCAACTAGAAGAGATGGATGAGATTAATCCAACCTTTAGCCAGACCGATGTTGCAATTGTTATCGGTGC
>CAXNCU010000013.1:0-19787 GCA_964200985.1 Candidatus Planktophila sp. | reverse complement strand
GGAACTTTTGCGGCCTGGTTTAGATATCGTCGCCTCGCAACAAGAGTTGAGCTCCCACCCTTCTCACAGTTCATGGATGCTTTAGCCCCTGGAGTACTTTTAGCTCAAGCAGTTGGGCGCTTTGGAAACTGGTTTAACATCGAACTTTTTGGTCGGCCACTAGATGCACCGTGGGCGCTTTCGGTTCCTCTTATTTATCGCCCTAATGGCTATAGCCAGTTTGCAACTTTTCACCCTACTTTTTTATATGAAGCGATCTGGTGCACGCTCTTAGCACTACTTCTCATCAGATTTGGTAGGAGATTTCGCCCAGGCCAGCTCTTTGCTCTATATATTCTCGGTTACTGCCTGGGTCGCATTGGTATTGAATCTATACGAATTGATCAGGCCCATCAGATTTTCGGGCTCCGACTCAATGTATGGGTTGGGATTTTTGTCGCAACTGGCGCACTCATTAGCTTTCGGCGATTGGGTAAAGCTAGTGATGGGGTTCTCGGGTAGGCTAATTGCTATGGCTCTTGAGGATGTACATGAACGAAATATGCAACACCGTACCCACCGTGCTGGCTGGCTTCGCGCAGCGGTCCTAGGTGCAAATGATGGCCTAGTTTCAACTGCCTCCTTAATGATTGGTGTTGTCGCAGCGGGGAAAAATGATTTTCTCGTAACGGCGGGAGTTGCAGGAATTACCGCTGGTGCGATGTCGATGGCTGTTGGTGAATATGTTTCGGTTCGATCACAAAATGATGTTGAAGAGTCTGATCGGATATTAGAAATAGAACATCTTGCAACAGAAACAGCGGGTGAGTTACTAGAGTTGCAACAAATTTATATCAACCGTGGACTAACTCCAGAGTTAGCCATGGAAGTTGCCATGGCAATGCATGCAAAGGATCCACTTGCAGCTCACTTACGCGATGAACTTGGTCAACATCCACACACTAAGGCCCGCCCAGTTCAGGCCGCGATTGCATCTGCAATCTCATTTACTGCCGGCGGACTCATTCCATTTGTAGGCGCCTTTGCTCCAACCATGGGGGCTAAGGCATGGGGCATTGTTGGATTTACTGTCGCAGGCCTCGTACTCACAGGGATTGTGAGCGCCCGAACTGCCGGCGCCAAGGTTATGAGCACAACGCTTCGCGTGATCATTGGTGGCTGCTTAGGTATGCTCATTACGGCTGGAATCGGCCAGATCGCTCAAGTTGCAGGTATCTAAACTGTAGTTGTAGCTCTTTTTGTTGCTACTCTTTGCACCGCAACAGCAATTAGCACAAGGGCCAAGGTTGTCCCGAAAAAATTCGACAATCGGAGCTCAATCGCCATGGCCTTGCCTTCCAATTATCCACATGCACAGGGGCTCTATAACCCTGCCCAAGAACATGATGCATGCGGCGTTGCGATGGTGGCGACATTAAAGAAGATTGCAACACATGAGATTGTTGAGAAAGCTCTTACCGCGCTGAGAAATCTCGAACACCGCGGTGCATCGGGTGCTGAACCAGATAGTGGTGATGGTGCAGGAATTCTTATTCGAATTCCCGACCAGTTCTTTCAAGAGGTTACAAATTTTGAACTGCCGGTTGCAGGCACATATGCCACAGGCATCGCCTTTGTAGAAAAAGGCGCTGATGTACATGCAGAGATTGCCCGTCTAGCGGCCGAAGAAGGCTTAAAGGTTATTGGCTGGCGTGATTTACCAATTAACCCGGCTTCACTCGGCAAGACTGCACTCTCTGTTATGCCAGAATTTCAACAATTATTTATTGAAGGCTTAAAAAACGAAGATGGTCTCGTGCTTGAACGCATGGCATTTTGCCTACGAAAGCGGGCAGAGCACACACTCCCACTTTATTTTCCATCACTTTCTGCCCAGACTATTGTCTACAAGGGAATGCTTACAACTGGCCAATTAGAAGAGTTTTTTCCAGATCTAAGTGATGAGCGCGTTGTTTCTCCACTGGCTCTAGTTCACTCCCGTTTTTCGACTAATACTTTTCCCTCATGGCCACTGGCTCATCCGTATCGCTTCATCGCACACAACGGTGAAATCAATACTGTTAAGGGCAATCGCAACTGGATGAGTGCACGCGAATCACTACTTCAAAGTGATTTGATTCCTGGAGATCTAAAGCGTCTGTTTCCAATAGTCCAAATGTCAGGAAGTGATTCGGCATCTTTTGATGAGGTCCTTGAACTTCTTTACCTAGGTGGTCGCTCACTCCCACATGCGATGCTAATGATGATTCCTGAAGCATGGGAAAACCACACTTCGATGTCGGCAATACGTCGTGATTTTTATGCCTTCCATGCATCTTTGATGGAGCCATGGGATGGACCAGCGTGCGTAACTTTCACCGATGGACATCAAGTTGGCGCAGTCCTTGATCGAAATGGTCTTCGTCCATCGCGCTTCTGGGTTACTAAAGATGGACTAGTTGTCTTGGCATCTGAAGTAGGTGTCTTGGACATAGCCCCCGAAGACATTGTTCGAAAAGGTCGATTACAGCCGGGCAAGATGTTCTTGGTCGATATCGAGGCGGGTCGAATCATTGAAGATGAAGAGATTAAAGACTCATTAGCAAAGGCTGCGCCTTATGGAGACTGGCTACACGCTGGAATGGTGAAGCTAAGTGAACTTCCCGCTCGCGAACACATCATCTATCCGCACTCATCCGTTGTTCGACGTCAACGTGCATTTGGCTACACGGAAGAAGAGTTGCGCATTCTGGTAACTCCTATGGCACGTAACGGGATGGAGGCCTTAGGTTCGATGGGAACTGACACACCTATCGCTGCACTTTCAAATAAACCACGTCTACTCTTTGATTATTTCTCCCAACTTTTCGCTCAAGTTACTAATCCACCGCTGGATGCGATTCGCGAAGAGTTAGTTACAAGTTTAGGAACTGCGATGGGCCCAGAACACAATCTCCTTGATCCGGGCTCTAATTCATGTCGTCAGATTTCACTTGCATTTCCAGTGATCGATAATGATGAACTAGCAAAGATTATTCATGTGAACGCCGATGGTGATCACCCAGGTTTAAGTGCATATGTTATCCGCGGACTTTTCTTTGTGGCCGATGGAGGAGATTCACTTCGCACAAGGCTCGATGAAATTAAAGCAGAAGTCTCAGCGGCGATTAATGACGGTGCTCGAATTATCGTTCTCTCTGATCGAGATGGCGACACTGAAGAGGCACCGATACCATCACTTTTATTAACATCAGCTGTACACCATCACTTGATTCGCGAGAAGACGCGTACCAAAGTTGGCTTAGTTGTCGAGGCTGGCGATGTCCGAGAAGTTCACCACGTCGCACTTTTAATTGGCTATGGCGCAGCTGCAGTTAATCCTTATCTTGCTATGGAGAGTGCCGAAGATTTAGTTTTGCAGGGCGTTATTACCGGCATTACTCCTGAAAAAGCAGTTCGCAACTTAATTAAATCCCTCGGTAAAGGCGTGTTAAAAGTTATGTCGAAGATGGGCATCAGCACCATCGCTTCGTATACAGGAGCACAGGTCTTTGAAGCCATCGGACTGAGTGCTGATGTCGTTGATGAATTTTTTGTGGGTACGACCTCGCGCTTAGGCGGCGTCTCACTCGACGTTATCGCCCAAGAGACAATCGCCCGTCACAACATTGCATATCCACCAGGGGGAGAAGTACCAGGTACTAAACGACTTCCAATTGGTGGCGAGTACCAATGGCGCCGAGAGGGTGAGCCACATTTGTTCGACCCTGAAACGGTTTTTGCCTTGCAACACTCAACACGAACAAAGCGTTACGACATTTTCAAGCGGTACACCAATCGCGTGAACGATCAGAGCACTAGGTTGATGACGTTGCGTGGTCTGTTTGCATTTAAAGAGCAAGCGGCAATTTCAATCGATGAAGTTGAGCCCGCTAGTGCGATTATTGCCCGCTTTTCCACCGGCGCGATGTCATATGGCTCAGTCTCACAAGAAGTGCACGAAACTCTTGCGATCGCAATGAATCGCTTAGGTGCCAAGTCAAATACTGGTGAAGGCGGAGAAGATCCATCGCGTTATGTTGAAATGGAAAACGGTGATTCAAAGCGTTCGGCGATCAAACAGGTTGCATCAGGTCGCTTCGGAGTCACGAGTCAATATTTAGTAAATGCCGATGACATTCAAATTAAAATCGCACAAGGTGCTAAGCCTGGTGAAGGTGGACAGCTACCAGGAAATAAGGTCTACCCGTGGATTGCGAAGGTTCGCTACTCAACACCCGGAGTAGGTCTTATTTCACCACCACCTCATCACGATATCTATTCAATCGAAGATCTAGCGCAATTAATCCACGATTTGAAGAATGCAAACAAAAACGCACGCGTGCATGTAAAGCTTGTGGCTGAGGTTGGTGTTGGCACGGTTGCCGCCGGCGTGAGTAAGGCGCATGCAGATGTAGTTCTGATATCAGGTCACGATGGCGGCACCGGAGCTTCACCACTCACATCACTCAAGCATGCTGGTGCACCATGGGAGCTTGGTTTGGCAGAAACACAGCAGACTTTGCTACTCAATAATCTGCGCGATCGAATCGTTGTACAGACCGATGGGCAGTTAAAGACTGGTCGCGATGTTGTTATAGCGGCATTGCTTGGCGCAGAAGAGTTTGGCTTTGCGACTGCTCCGCTTGTAGTTTCTGGCTGCGTCATGATGCGTGTCTGCCACTTAGATACATGTCCAGTGGGTGTTGCAACACAAAATCCCGAGCTGCGCTCACGTTTTACGGGTAAACCTGAATTCATTGAAACCTTCTTCGAATATATTGCTGAAGAGGTCCGCGAAATCTTAGCCAGCCTTGGCTTCAAAACGCTTCTTGAAGCGATTGGGCATGTTGAGTACTTAGAAACTAAGCGCGCAGTAGATCACTGGAAGGTCAGTGGTTTAGATCTCTCACCTCTCCTTGTACGCCCTGAAAGTTCAAGCCCACTCCATAATACTTCGCGCCAAGATCATGGCCTTGATGCCGCCCTTGATAATCAACTAATTGAACTCTCACAGCCAGCACTTACAAAACAAGAGCTAGTCCGAATTGATGTTCCCGTCCGAAATGTTAATCGAACTATTGGAACAATGTTAGGTGCCGAAATTACCCGAGCCTATGGGGGAGTAGGAATTCCCGATGGGACTATTGATATTACTTTGCGAGGATCGGCCGGCCAATCTCTCGGTGCATTTATTCCAGCAGGTTTAACGCTGAGATTATTTGGTGATTCAAATGACTATGTAGGTAAGGGTATTTCTGGTGGTCGCGTAATAGTGCGTCCTGATATTACTTCGACGTTCAAATCTCATGAAAATGTAATCGCAGGAAATGTAATTGGGTACGGAGCGACATCTGGTGAAATTATGATTCGCGGCGTTGTTGGTGAAAGATTCTGTGTTCGTAACTCTGGCGCCACCGCTATTGTCGAAGGTATTGGTGATCACGGCTGTGAGTACATGACTGGTGGAGCTGTTGTTGTGTTAGGAAATACAGGTAGAAACTTTGCCGCAGGAATGTCAGGCGGCCGCGCATTTGTTTTGGATTTAGATCCCTCAAATGTGAATACCGACATGGTCGATATTCTTTCAGTGCCTGATGATCAACGCGAGATTTTGAAGTTGATTATTCTTAACTTTGCGCAAAATACAGATTCTCTAGTTGCGGCTTCGATATTGCAAGATTGGGATGCAGCAATTAATCGCATCTCCATGGTGATGCCACGCGATTACGCACGCGTGCTTGAAGCAATGGAGCGAGCTACTCGTGAAGGCTTACCCGCTGATGCACTTGTTATGGAGGTGGCAGCTCTTGGCTGATCCAAAGGGTTTCATCACAACACCACGCGAGGTACCAACTCGTCGTCCGGTAGATGTGCGCATCCAAGATTGGCGCGAAGTTTACGAACCACAAAGTTTTGAACATCTGCAAAAGCAGGCTGGTCGTTGCATGGACTGCGGCATTCCCTTCTGCCACTCAGGCTGTCCCCTTGGAAATCTCATTCCTGAATGGAACGATTTAATATGGCGCGGGGATACGCATGAGGCCATTGACCGACTTCATGCAACCAATAACTTTCCTGAGTTCACGGGCCGGCTTTGCCCCGCACCCTGCGAGACGGCTTGCGTTGTAGGCATTAACCGCGATGCCGTCACAATCAAGCAAGTTGAGCTTCGTACCATCGAAGAGGCTTTTTCAACTGGAGATGTCAAGCCACTTATTCCAGATCGCATAACAGGTAAGACGGTTGCTGTAGTTGGCTCAGGCCCGGCCGGACTTGCTGCAGCTCAACAATTAACTCGAGCTGGTCACACGGTCGTTGTTTACGAGCGTGCGGCGAAAATAGGCGGGCTCCTTCGCTATGGAATTCCAGAGTTTAAAATGGAGAAGCACATTCTCGATCGACGTCTTAAGCAGATGGAACAGGAAGGAACTCGTTTTCGCCCAGGGGTCGATATTGGAGTAGAGCTCACAGGATCTGCCCTTCGTAAGAAATTCGATGCGATAGTCGTGGCAGTTGGAGCAACAAAATGGCGCGACCTTAATATTGTGGGTCGAGATTTGATTGGCGTGTATCAAGCAATGGAGTTTCTACCGTGGGGCAATAAGCAGGCACTCGGTGAGATTGAAATACCGCCAATAAATGTTGCTGGAAAGCATGTCGTGATCTTGGGCGGTGGCGATACTGGTGCAGACTGCCTAGGAACTTCCATACGTCAAGGCGCAGCTAGCATTACTCAGCTTGAAATCATGCCTAGACCAAGTGATGAAAGACCTTCCTCTCAACCGTGGCCGACATATCCAATGATTTACCGGGTATCAAGCGCCCACGAAGAGAAAGATAATCGTATTTTCTCCGTGAGCACTGAAGAGTTTCTAGGTGACGAGTTCGGTAATGTGCGAGCTATAAGAATTGTCGAGACTGAATTAGTTAATGGAAAATTCGTATCTGTACCTGGCACTGAAAAAGAGATTGCCGCCGATTTTGTATTTCTGGCGATGGGCTTCACCGGTCCAGAGCAATCACCGTTACTTACGCAGCTGGAAGTAGAGATTGATGATCGTGGCAACATCGTTCGTGATGAAAACTTTGCAGCAAATGAAGATGGTGTGTTTGTTGCTGGTGATGCCGGTCGAGGTCAGTCACTTATCGTATGGGCGATTGCAGAAGGTAGAAGTGCTGCATCTGCAGTTGATAGATATCTCACTGGTGATACTCAGCTTCCAAATCCAATTGAGCCTACAACCCGTCAGTTGATGGTTTAAGGTTGTCTTATGCGTAGAGCGAAAATAGTGTGCACGATGGGTCCTGCAGTTGAAACTCCAGAAAAAGTTAAAGAGCTCATTGATGCTGGAATGAATATGGCGAGATTGAATCTTTCACATGGCTCATACGATGAGCACCAGCTCCGCTTTAACCAAGTACGAGCAGCGGCTAAGGCTACAGGACGGCCTGTCGCAATCCTTGTAGATCTTCAGGGACCAAAGATTCGCCTTGCTCGATTTATTGCTGGACCGCATGAGTTAGAGCGAGGGGATATCTTTACGATTACGACCGATGAGGTCGAAGGTACGAAAGAGCGCGTAGGGACTACGTACAAGGGACTACCTGGAGATTGCAAAGCGGGGGATTACATACTCATCGATGATGGAAAGGTAACAGTCCAAGTTATTGAGGTTAAAGGCAACGATGTAATTACTAAGGTCACCGAACCTGGGGCTGTAAGTAATAACAAGGGAATAAATCTCCCGGGGGTGGCCGTTTCTGTTCCTGCAATGTCAGAAAAAGATATTGAGGATTTGCGCTGGGGCCTTCGTGCAGGCGCCGATTTTATTGCTCTCTCGTTTGTTCGAGATGCCGCAGATATTAAGGATGTACACAAGATTATGGATGAAGAAGGAGTTCGGCTTCCTGTAATTGCCAAAATTGAAAAACCCCAGGCCGTAGCAAACATCGCCGAAATTGTTGATGCATTTGATGGCATTATGGTGGCCCGTGGTGATTTAGGTGTTGAACTGCCGATAGAAGATGTACCGCTAGTACAAAAACTCTGCGTTGAGCTAGCTCGCGATATGGCAAAACCAGTCATTGTCGCGACCCAGATGCTTGATTCCATGATTACGAATTCTCGCCCTACGCGGGCCGAAGCCACAGATTGCGCAAATGCAGTTCTAGATGGTGCGGATGCATTAATGCTCTCCGGAGAAACTAGCATTGGTGAGTTTCCAATTGAGGCCGTTGAGACCATGGCTCGTATTATTCAAAAGACTGAAGAGGGTGGTCTCGATCGAATCCGTCCAATTAAAACCGCTCCTCGCACGAAAGGTGGCGCCATTACTAAAGCGGCCACTGAGGTTGGTGCAATCATTGATGCTAAATATCTAGTTGCATTTACACAAAGTGGAGACTCTGCCAGACGCATGTCGCGACTTCGCTCACCTATCCCAATCCTTGCAATGACTCCAGAGCCAGGAACATTTAATCGTTTGGCGCTTTCATGGGGTGTCGAATCGATGTTGACACCTGTTGTTGGAGCAACCGATGAAATGGTAAAAATAGTCGACTCTGTTCTAATCGACTCTGGGCGCGCACATATCGGCGATAACGTCATTATTGTCGCTGGATCTCCACCAGGAATCCCCGGCTCTACAAATGCCATGCGCGTTCACCGTGTGGGCGATGCCGTTGGTGGCGCCGCTCCTGCGTACCGATAAGATTGTCCCTAGCGCCTCGGTACTCCAACGGTAGAGAGGGCAGTCTCAAACACTGCATAGTGTCGGTTCGAATCCGACTCGAGGCACGTTAACGACATTGACGTTCTGAAAGGCGCAATAGCACATGAACGTTCGAATTCTTGTTGCCGAAGACGAGGCACTTATCCGCATGGATTTAGTTGAGATGCTGCAAGGGGCTGGGTATGAGGTCATTGCCGAAGCGACTAATGGTCAAGAGGCAGTTGAGTTAGCCCAGCTTCATAAACCTGATCTTGCAATACTAGATGTCAAGATGCCAGTCATGGATGGAATCTCTGCGGCGGAGAAAATAATTAATTTAGCGCCCGTTTTAATGCTCACGGCCTTTTCTCAAAAAGAGCTCATCGATCGCGCCCGTGATGCAGGAGTAATGGCGTATGTGGTTAAACCTTTTACGATTTCAGATTTGATTCCTGCAATTGAAATTGCAATTAGCCGGCATTTGCAGATGCGCTCATTAGCCGAGGAGGTCGCAGATTTACATGAGCGCCTTGAAACGCGCAAATTAATCGATCGTGCAAAGGGTATTTTGATGAAGGCACTTAACTTGTCAGAGCCCGAGGCTTTTTCATGGATTCAACGGGCGGCTATGGATAGGCGAATGAGTATGAAGGATGTGGCTGAGGCCGTTATAAGCCCCGATGCCGTGCCGCTGGACTAGATCCTCAAAAGTGGAGAGCCAGCACCGCGCTTTATAACGAAATCGAAACATTCAGAGCCTACTTTCATCTTGTTTAGGGAGGTTGATGGCATTACTCTCAACACCTCCCTGTCCCGGGACAACAAGAACAGGAAAGGCAATTCATGAAAAAACGCTATCGCGTGTTAAGTATTGCAGCCACAGTTTCAATGGTGGTTGCAGGACTTGCAGTAGTACCTGTTGCAACAAATGCGGCAACAGTCCTTACAATTTCGACAGATCTACCTCTTCAGGGTTCATCTTTCGACTCAAATGATTCAACAAACAAGGCCATTGCTCTTTACCTAAAGCAGATCAAGTACAAGGCTGGAAAATACACAGTCAAGCTAAAGGTCTATGACAATGCAACAGCTGCCAAGGGTGGCTGGGATGACGCAAAGTGTGCAGCTAATGCACAGGCTCACGTAGCCAACAAGAGCGAAGTTGCCGTTATGGGTACTTACAACTCAGGTTGCGCAAAGATCATCGTTCCAATTCTTAACCAGGCTCCAGGTGGAGCAATGACAATGGTTTCAAATGCCAACACAAACCCTGGTCTAACTAAGACTTGGGATCCAGGCGAGCCAGATGTTTTCTACCCTAAGGGTGTCCGCAACTATGCACGTGTTTGCACAACTGATGATGTTCAGGGAGCAGCAGCTGCACAGTTTGCTAAGTCAATCGGCGTCAAGAGTGTTTATGTTCTAAACGATACACAGACCTACGGTCAGGGTGTTGCTCAGGCATTCACAAAAGAGGCTAAGAAGATTGGACTCAATGTTCTATCAAGTGGCACATACGGCGAAGGCTGGGATGCTAAGCAGTCATCATACGAAGCACTGTTTACAAAGATCGGTGCATTGAAGCCTGATATGGTCTACATCGCTGGAATCTTCGACAACAACGGTGGACAGCTTGTTAAGGATAAGTTCAAAGTCCTTGGCAACAACACTGTCGTAAAGATGATGGCTCCAGATGGATTCACTGGTTACCCAGACTTTAACTCAATGCCTGAGGCAGATGGTGCTTACCTATCATTTGCTGGACTTTCAACTGAACTCCTATTGAAGAACTCACCAAATGGAGCAGGCGCAAAGTTCATCAAGGCTTACAAGGCTGAGTACAAGAAGGAGCCAGTCGGCTCATACCCAATCTACGGCGTTGCAGCAGTCCAGGTTATCTTGGCAGCACTTGCAAAGTCAGATGGAACTCGTAAGGGCGTTACTAACGCAATCTTCTCGGGCGCTGGAATTACAATCCCAGCTGGACAGTCTGTACTCGGTAAGGCGCTAACAATTAGCACTCTTACAGGAGATACATTGGCTAAGGACATCACCATTGAGGTAGTCAAGGGTGGTCAAGAGACAACAGTGAAGGCTTGGACAGTTAAGTAGTCCAAGTATCTGATTGAAAAAGTGAAGGAGTGGGCCAAAACCCACTCCTTCACTTTTAATCCTTACTTGCAATACAATCATTTTTTACATTGTTGAGAAACTTAGGAGTTCATACGTGTCATTATTTATCGGCGGTTACCAAGCCCGGCAGCTGCGAAGACGCTACCTTGAGCGAACTTTAATAACCGTTGCAACTTTCGGTATCTTGTTCTGGCTCGGTATTAACTTCGTTAAATCTCCATCCCAGTTCTTTCAAGCCTCGATTATTGGCCTGAGCAACGGTGTTCTCTATGCTTTAATCGCACTTGGTTACACACTTGTCTATGGAATTATCGAGCTCATTAACTTCGCTCACGGCGATCTATTTATGCTCAGCGCCGTTTTCTCTGCTAACTTCATAACGATCTGGTTTAACAAAGATTCATCGGGCCCTGGTGCATGGGGAATCTTCCTCATGTGTCTACTCTCAGTCATGCTCGTGGCAGCATCCGTTAACGTCGGAATTGAGAGATTTGCCTATAGACGATTAAGACGAGCGCCGAAACTGGCCCCACTCATTACCGCCGTTGGAGTCTCCTTCGTTCTCCAGTTCATTGGTCTTCGTTGGAATGGATCAGGACCTAAGACGTGGAACAGCGTCCTTCCTGCCGGAAAACTAGAATTCGCTGGTGTATATATTCCTTACACAACGATTATCTCGTTCGTTGTCACAATTCCGTTACTTCTCTTAATGTCCTGGATTGTTACTCGCACGCGACAGGGCAAGGCGATGCGTGCAACTGCCCAAGATCAAGATGCAGCACGTTTAATGGGTATAAATGTTGATCGCACCATCTCATTTACCTTCGCACTCGGCGGCGCACTCGCGGGGGCTGCAGGACTTCTATTTCAACAGACTCGTGGATTAACTAGTTACAACTTGGGTTATCAACTTGGTCTAATCGCATTTACATCGGCAGTCATGGGTGGAATTGGCAATTTGCAGGGCGCAGTTCTCGGAGCTCTACTCATTGGATTAATCCAAGGCCTCAATGACGGACTTCCAATTGGCTTAGGTCAACAATGGTCACAGACCGTCGTTTTCTCAATTTTGATTCTATTGATGGCCTTTAAACCAACTGGCCTCCTTGGAAAAGCAGTTACGGAAAAGGTGTGATCATGCGAACAAAAAACTCAAAGCTTCCCAAACAAGGGGCAAGTCATAAGAAATGGGCGATTGGCTTTAGTATTGCCGCGCTCGTTATTTGGTTTTTTTACGCCTTCGTGATGTACAACCTTCCAGAGGGCCCACAGACGATTTTCCAAAACTGGCTGCCACCAACAACTGTTAATGAGGCTATGGTCTGGGTCATTTGCGCTTTAGGTCTAAATATTGTCGTGGGCTATGCCGGACTTCTAGATCTGGGGTTTGTGGCTTTCTGGGCTATCGGGGGATATACCGCCGGTTGGTTTATGTCCACATTCTTCCGACAGGTCAATATTCATATCTTCTCGAGTCCTGATGCGTTAGATCAACCCGGAATTCACGTGAGTTTTTGGGGCGTTCTATTTATCGGCGGAATCGTCTGTGCGATATTTGGAATCATCATTGGTGCACCGACCCTGCGCCTTAAGAGTGATTATTTAGCGCTTGTCACATTGGGCTTTGGTGAAATCATTCCTCAAGTCTTTACTAATGGTGAAAACATTGGCGGCTTTAATCTTTCAAATGGAACAAAGGGAATCTCACCGATTGATAACGTCTCCGTTCCTGGAAAAATTCTTGGACCCTTTGACTTTAGTTGGAAGTTTGCAATCTTTGTACTTCTTACAGCCGTCATGGTCTTTGTCTCATTGAGACTTCGTAAAGGCCGTTTAGGCCGCGCATGGCTTGCCATCCGCGAGGATGAGTTAGCTGCCAGCATGATGGGCGTTGCGCTTATGCCAACGAAATTAGCGGCATATGCCGTAGGTGCATTTAGTGGCGGAGTCGGTGGGGTCGCATTTGCGACGCACGTCAATGGAGTCTTTGCCGATCGCTTCAACTTCTCAATCTCAATTATCTTGCTTGCGATGGTAGTTCTCGGAGGTATGGGAAATGTGTGGGGAGTTATGGTGGGAGCACTTCTCATCGCTTGGATCAACTCCACAGGACTTCCAGCCTTCGGTGACCTCGTCAACAATACTTTTGAAACAAACATTAACTTCCCGTCCTACAACTTCCTTCTCTTCGGTGGAGTACTTATTCTCATGATGCTCTACAAGCGTGAAGGCCTGATCCCAGAGTCCAGACTTAAAGCAATTTTGCATGAAGCCGATGATGAGACTTCTAACCTAGGGGGCCATCACTAATGACTAGTGCTCTCATTGCAAAAGATATAACCGTTAAATTTGGCGGACTTACTGCCGTTAACAATGTAACGTTCGATATTCCATTGGGAAAGATTGTTAGTTTGATCGGTCCAAATGGAGCCGGTAAAACAACTTTCTTCAACGTTCTAACTGGTTTGTACAAGCCAACGAGTGGAAATGTTCTATTTGGCGAGGAGGACATCACTGCTAGACCTCCTCATAAAATAGCTGCCGCTGGCGTTGCCAGAACCTTCCAAAATATCCGTCTCTTTGGACTCATGACAGCCGAAGAAAATGTGATGGTTGCGATGCATTCAAATATGAAGGCTGGAATTGTCGCAACGATTATTGGTACACCTTCCCAACGCCGAGAAGAGAAACAGGCACGTGAAGATGCACGTAGACTTCTAGATTTCGTGGGCATCGGAAAGATGGCAGGGGAGTACGCTCGAAACCTCTCTTACGGAGATCAGCGCCGACTTGAGGTCGCACGAGCTCTGGCTTTGAAGCCAAAGGTTCTCTTATTGGATGAGCCGACTGCCGGTATGAATCCTCAAGAGTCGCTTACTTTTATTAACTTTGTCTACAAACTTCGGGATGAGCAAGATGTTTCAATTCTCTTGATTGAGCATGACATGAGCGTTGTTATGTCAGTATCTGAACGAGTCACTGTTCTTGATCAAGGAGAAAAGATCGCAGAAGGTGCGCCTGCAGAAATTAAATCCAATCAACGAGTAATCGAGGCATACCTCGGTAAAGCAAAGGGTGAGAAGGTATGAGCGTCCTACTTGAAGTTAAAGATCTTAAGGTCTCATACGGCTCCATTATGGCCGTTAAGGGTCTCTCTCTTACAGTTAATCAGGGCGAGATAGTCACCTTAATTGGATCAAATGGAGCGGGTAAGTCGACCACTCTTCGAACAATCTCTGGTCTACTCAAGCCGATCTCTGGCAGCATAGTTTTTGATGGCCAAGAGATAGCCGGCAAAGCTGGACATGAAATTGTCGCCAAAGGACTCTGCCAATCTCCTGAAGGCCGCAGAATCTTTCCTCGTATGTCAGTGCGCGAAAATTTAGATCTCGGTGCTTTTCTACGTAACGATAAGGACGCTATTGAAGCCGATCGCGAGAGAGTCTTAGATCTTTTTCCTAGACTTCGTGAACGTTATGAGCAAAAAGGCGGAACAATGTCTGGTGGAGAGCAGCAGATGCTTGCTGTAGCTCGCGCACTCATGGGCGCTCCCAAGCTTCTTCTTCTTGATGAACCTTCGATGGGCCTTGCTCCAGTTTTGGTGGATATGATCTTTGAAACGATTATCAAAATCCGCGAACAGGGAATTACTATCTTGCTCATTGAGCAAAATGCTTCAGCGGCATTGGATGTTGCAGATAGAGCCTATGTTCTAGAGTCGGGCCTGATAAAGATGAGCGGAGTTGCATCGGATTTAGCCAAAGATGAGGCTGTAACCAAGGCCTATCTAGGCGGTTAATCCGGGGGGCAAGGGCCCCGCGTCGATTTCGTTATACAAAAGAGTCTCAAATACCTCAATTACGGTTGTTATTGCCTCACCCAACCCTTACGCTTACGGGCTCCCTGTTTCGGGACATCAAAATCTATCGGAAGGCTTTACATGAATAAGAAGATCCAGCGGTCCCTCGCCGTTGTTTCAGCAGCTGCGCTAGTTTTTGGCGTTTCGGCGGTTACATCAGCGACGGCAGCACAAAAGACTGTCTACTTGGCGTTCCAGGCTCCACTAACTGGACCTAACGCATTGACAGGTCAAGATGAGCTAACCGGAGCAAAGTTTGCACTCTCTGAGTACAACGCTACAAATCCTGCGGTTAAGGTTGAGTTAGTTCTCGCAGATGATCAAGGTCTAGCTGAAATTGCAGCAGTAGTTGCACCTGGAATTGCATCAAACAAGAAAATTATCGGTCTTATTGGACCAGCATTCTCTGGCGCAACACAGGCATCACTTCCTGCTTACAAAGCCGGTGGATTAGCGTTGATCTCTCCATCAGCAACAAAGGTTTCTTTGACAGATAAGAAAGCTCCAGTTAACGGCTTCCCAATCTTCAAGCGCGTTGTAGCTAATGATAAGTATCAGGGTCCAGCATTAGCGCGTTATGCGATCAAGGGTGTCACAGCTCCAAGCGTCTACCTAGTTGACGACAAGACTGCATACGGCAAAGGACTAGCTGATTACACATCACCAAGCCTTAAGGGAAAGATCGCGGGAACAGATAGCGTTCCTGAGAATACAAGCGATTACACATCAGTAGTTGCAAAGGTGAAGGCTTCAGGAGCTAACGTTGTTATCTACTGTGGTTACGCACCAGATGCAGCAAAGTTTGTTAAGGCACTTCGCGATGGTGGATACACAGGTATCTTCGCCTCAGGCGATGGAACACTTAAGGCAACTTTCCCAAATAACGCTGGTAACACAGCTGCAGAGGGTGCTCGCTTAACAGCTGCAGATGTTCCATTTGAAGATGTAGCTACAGCTGCTCAGATGGTTGCATATACAAAGCTAACTGGAATCAAGGTTCCAGGAACTTATGTGACTTCAACATATAACGCTACTAACATCTTCCTAACTTGCATCAAGCAGGGCAAAGTTTCACGCCCAGGAATCCAGGGATGCCTCAGCAACGGAACCTTCACTGGTATTGCTGGCGACACAATCAAGTTCGATCGTTACGGCGACATCCTCGGCGGAGCAGCCGTTGGAGCCTTCACGATCAAAGGTGGAAAGATTACATACGTATCAGTTGCTTAACTAATAGATAGAAAAAGCATCGAATAATCGCAGCCGTCTCTAGTCAAACTCAGAGACGGCTGCGATTACTACAATGAAGTGGACACTATGAATTTACAGGTTTTAAGTAGTCAGTTTTGGTCTCTCTGTCTTCAAGGCGTGGCCCTTGGCTTTATATATGTTCTTATTTCTCTTGGCTACACCATGGTTTATGGAGTCCTGCGCTTAATCAACTTTGCCAACTCGGAAGTCTTTATGATCGGAACATTTGCAACTGTTGTTGCACAAGTTGGAATCTTAAATAATCAAACTAACTCGCAGCCTCTTCATGGTTTTAGATTGGTCTACACTCTTTTATTTGCGTTGGTTTTCTCAATGCTAGTTAGCGGCATACTCGGTGTTTTAGTAGAACTCGTTGCATACAGACGTTTACGCGCCCTGGGTACAAATCGCTTAGCTAGTTTGATTTCGGCGATCGCCGTCTCAATTGTCCTCTTAGAGACTACGCGCATCATTACATTCTCACGCCCGCAGACCTCGCCGAGACTCTTGGATAAATGGTCTTTTGGCGAGATAGCTGGAGCCAACTTTCGAATCGATACAGTCATGGTTATCGTCTCTGGAATTGTAATTTTCTTCATTCTAGATCGCTTCGTTACAAAAACTCGCTTGGGTAAAGCTATCCGCGCCGTCTCTATGAGCGAAGAAAACTCGAAATTAATGGGAATCAACCTCAATCGTGTTGTCTCATTGACCTTCTTTATTGGTGGCTTAACGACAGGTGCGGCAGCTTTCTTTTATACAACGGTCTATGAAACGACACAGTTCAATGTTGGCTTCAATCTAGGTTTGGCCGCTTTTACCGCTGCAGTTCTCGGAGGAATTGGAAACTTGCGGGGCGCATTTTATGGCGGCATTTTCCTCGGCGTTCTCGAACAGTTCGCATCGGCGATTCTGGGCTCACAATGGAAGTCAGTAACGGTCTTCCTAGTCCTAGTTCTAGTTCTACTCCTGAAACCAAATGGCATCTTCGGTGAAGCTGTCCAGCAGACGAGGACATGATGATCAATCTTCGAGATAAAGGCGCTGCAATTTGGGAAAATTGGAGCCGTACAAAGCGCATAATTTTCGTGGTGACTGCAATTACGATCGTGGCCTTAATGCCATATGCAGGTGAGTTTGGGCCAACGAGTTTTCTGAATACTCCAATCTCTTCTTATCAAGCAGTGCTCGTCTATCCAATCGCGCTCTTTGTTCTTATGGGACTTGGATTAAATATCGTTGTAGGCAAATCGGGACTTCTTGATTTGGGCTATGTAGCATTCTTTGCAATAGGCGCCTACACAATGGCGATCATGGGAACAACGACGGGTCTAAATACTTGGGAAATTCTTCCATTTGGAATCTTTTTCGCAATGCTTGCAGGACTGCTCCTTGGACTACCCGCGCTTCGACTACGTGGAGATTATTTAGCTATCGTTACGCTCGGCTTCGGTGAAATTGTTCGCATCGTTGCGCTCAACCTCGAAGTTACTGGCGGCCCTAACGGTGTAGTCGGCGTCCCTAACCCTCCACCAATTCTCGGTCAGAAGTTTGAGCTCGATGATCACGCCGCATATTTCTGGGTGATACTGGTAATGATTTTGCTAGTTATCTGGATGGTGCGACGCTTTACTGTTCGGCGTCCAGGACGTGCGTGGGAGGCGATCCGTCAAGATGAGGATGTAGCAGCGCTTATGGGCGTTAACTTACTCGTGTATAAACTCTGGTCATTTACAATTGGAGCAGCCGTCGGTGGTGCTGGTGGAGTTATTTATGCATCGAAGACGATGTTTATTGCACCAGATATGTTCACATTCAATACATCAATCCTTGTCCTTGCCTGCGTCGTATTTGGCGGCCTAGGAAATATCTGGGGAGTTATTCTCGGGGCATCGATTCTCGGCTACCTGCCTGAACGTATTCGATTCATTAGTAATGCACGCCAATTAGTTTTTGGACTAGTTCTACTCATCATCATGAACGTACGTCCAGATGGACTCTTACCGCGTAAGAAACGTGAAAAAATAAAGGCAAAGGCGGTCAAATAAATGAGCGAAAAGATTTTAGAACTCAAAAATCTCACTATGCAATTTGGTGGAGTAACTGCACTAGATGCCCTCGACTTGCATGTAAACAAGGGTGAGATTTGTGCACTCATTGGACCAAATGGTGCCGGCAAAACTACGGTTTTCAATGTGATTACAGGTGTCTACCAGGCCACGCAAGGAGATATCTTCTTTAATGGTCAGAGTATTCTTGGGATGAAGCGCCACAAGATTGCCAAGATTGGCCTAGCCCGTACATTTCAAAACGTTCGTCTATGGGGAGAGATGACCGCCCTTGAAAATGTTATTACTGCAACCGATGTACACAAGCGTTCAGGCCTGCCAGGTGCGCTCTTTGGTCTTCCTCGATCACGTCAAGAGGAAAAAGCTGGGCGTGAACGTGCACAAGAGCTTCTGGATTTCATGGGAATTGGGCACCGCTCAGATCAATTAGGTAAAAACCTTCCCTATGGAGATCAACGTCGCTTAGAGATTGCACGTGCGATGGGAACTGAGCCACAGGTGCTTCTTCTTGATGAGCCTGCAGCAGGTTTTAATCCAGCTGAAAAAGTTGAGCTCGCATCTCTGATTAAGAAAATTCGCGACGCGGGATACACGATTCTCCTCATTGAGCATGACATGTCACTAATTATGGGAATCTCTGATCGCGTTGCTGTTTTGGATTTCGGCGTCAAAATTGCCGATGATTTGCCAAGTAAAGTACAAAATGATCCAAAGGTTATTGAGGCCTATTTAGGAGTTCCTGCAGATGCGTCTTGAAATTAAGGACCTACATGTTCACTACGGCAAGATTGAGGCGATTAAAGGGATCTCAGTCGTTGTCAATGAGGGCGAGATCGTTACATTAATCGGTGCTAATGGCGCAGGCAAAACAACTACGCTCAAAACAATTTCAGGTCTTCGCAAAGTATCTAGTGGATCGATTATCTTCGACGGCCGGGATATATCTAAGGTGCCAGCTCACGAGAGAGTGGATATCGGAATTTCACAGGCACCAGAAGGCCGCGGAATTTTTCCTGGCATGACGGTGCTTGAAAATCTTGAGATGGGAAAGTTTCATCGCAAGAATCGTCGTCATGAAATGGTTGAAGATTTGGAAAAAGTCTATGAACTTTTCCCACGCCTAAAAGAACGCACAGGACAAGCTGGTGGCACATTATCTGGTGGAGAGCAACAGATGCTTGCAATTGGCCGCGCACTTATGGCACGCCCAAAAGTTTTACTTCTAGATGAGCCATCAATGGGTCTTGCTCCGCAGATGATTGCCAATATTTTTCGCATCATTACGCAGATCAATAAGACTGGTGTCACAATCTTGCTCGTTGAACAGAATGCGCAGCAAGCTCTCCAGCGCGCACACCGCGCCTACATCCTTGAGACAGGAAACGTTGTTAAGGAGGCGGCGGCTTCTGAACTACTCAATGATCCTGCCGTACGCGAGGCTTACCTTGGAACTGGCGCGCACTCTTAATCTTTAGCGCGATCGGCCAGAATTAAGCAGGTGATTCGTGCAGTACATGTGCGTTCGCCTTTATCGTTAGTAATGACAACATCGTACGAGCAGAGTGTCTTACCCAAAGAGATCGCTGTAGCAACCGCTGTAACAACTCCTTCAGTTGCCGATTTATGATGAGTGGCGTTGATATCTACGCCAACAATCATTCGAGTGGGGCCGGCATGAAGAGCAGAGCCGACTGACCCCAAAGTTTCAGCCAAAACTACGCTAGCTCCGCCATGTAGTAAACC
>CAXNCU010000012.1:0-21591 GCA_964200985.1 Candidatus Planktophila sp. | reverse complement strand
GCTTTTCATACTTGCCGTTGATCCAATGGTCATACCGAGGTAAATAGGTAACTTTGCTTCCGGGTTGTCCGGGAGCGACGAAATCAGTCATTTCTACTCCAATTTCATGAGCGCATTGGTGCGCACGTGGTTGGCTTGAAAGTAGACCTCATATGAGAGCGTGACAAGAGGATATCGAGAGTTACCTCTCTAACTCCTAGTGAATTAAGAGTTAAGCCATCGCCTTTTTCAGATTTTCATCGATTGAGCCTAAGAACTCTTGAGTTGTCTGCCAAGGGGCATCCTTAGAGATGAGGAGCGATAGATCCTTAGTCATATGTCCCTGCTCAACGGTCTCAATACAGACGCGCTCAAGGGTGTCGCAGAATGCTGCAAGTTCGGCGTTCTTATCTAACTTTGCACGGTGGGCTAAGCCACGAGTCCACGCAAAGATTGATGCGATTGGATTTGTAGATGTTGCATTGCCTTTTTGGTGCTCGCGATAGTGACGAGTCACTGTTCCATGAGCGGCTTCAGATTCAACGATCTTTCCATCTGGAGTCATAAGTACTGATGTCATTAATCCCAGTGATCCATAGCCCTGTGCCACGGTGTCGGATTGAACATCGCCGTCATAGTTCTTACATGCCCAGACATATCCACCCTCCATACGAAGGGACATTGCAACCATGTCATCGATTAAGCGGTGCTCGTACCAAATTCCAGCGGCATCGAAGGCGGTTTTAAACTCTGCTTGGAAAATCTCTTCGAAGATATCTTTGAAGCGACCGTCGTAGGCCTTGAGAATTGTGTTCTTCGTTGAAAGGTAGACCGGGAACTTACGGTTGAGTCCATAGTTAAGGGATGCTCGCGCAAAGTCACGGATTGATGCATCCATGTTGTACATACCCATGGCGATACCTGATGATGGGAAATCAAAGACATTGTATTCAATTGGCTTTGAACCATCTTCTGGGACAAATGTCATCGTTAACTTACCGGCACTTGGAACTAAGAAATCCGTTGCCTTGTACTGATCGCCGAATGCATGGCGGCCAATAACTATTGGCTTAGTCCAGTGAGGCACCAAGCGCGGAACATTACTGATGATGATTGGTTCACGGAAAATTACTCCACCTAATATATTTCTGACTGTTCCGTTTGGAGATTTCCACATCTTCTTAAGACCGAACTCCTCAACGCGTGCCTCGTCCGGGGTAATCGTTGCGCACTTAATGCCGACACCATGCTTTTGAATGGCGTGCGCTGAATCGATTGTTACCTGATCATCGGTTGCATCGCGGTTTTCCATGCCAAGGTCGTAGTAATCAAGGTTTACATCGAGGTAAGGAAGAATCAATGACTCTTTGATGAACTGCCAGATGATGCGGGTCATCTCGTCGCCATCTAGCTCGACTACGGTTCCTTCTACTTTGATCTTGGCCATGTGGTGAGCTCCCTATTTAGAGTGTTTGGACATCTGCTTGTTTTGCACGAACCGCTTCGGCGGCGGCTTTTAGGGCGCTAACTTCTGATTCAGTAAGTGCGCTTTCAACAACTCGTTTAATTCCTGTGCGACCAATCTCGGCTTCAACACCGAGGTAGACGCCAGAGATTCCATATTCACCATCTACCCATGCACATACAGGCATAACGGCGCCTGAATCTTCAATGACAGCTTTTGCCATACGTGCAGCAGCGGCAGATGGTGCGTAATAAGCCGAACCTGTTTTAAGGAGTGCGACGACTTCGGCCCCACCATTGCGAGTGCGATCTACTAGTTCATCAATTTCAGTTTGCGATAAGAGTTCGCTGAGCGCTTTGCCATTTACAGTGCAGCGACTTGGAACTGGAACCATCGTGTCACCATGTGAACCAAGCGTTAGAGTCTTAACTACGCCAACCTTGACCGCTAATTTTTCCGCGACAAAATTAGTAAAGCGGGCAGTATCTAGCATTCCAGCTTGACCCATCACGCGGTTCTTTGGAAAACCTGTTGCAAGTTGGGCAAGGGAGGTCATCTCATCGAGTGGATTTGAAACCACGATAATGACTGCGTTAGGTGAATGTTTAGCAATGTTCTCTGCGACGCCACGAACGATGCCTGCGTTGACGCCGATTAAATCCATACGGCTCATGCCGGGCTTACGTGGAATACCTGCGGTAATAACTACAACATCAGAGTTAGCCGTTGCCTCATATCCTGCGCCCTCAGCCGTTGTTGTCGCTCCGATTATCTTTGTCTCAAAGCCTTCAATAGAGCGCGATTGATTCATATCAAGGGCTAAACCCTCTGGCTTACCTTCGACGATATCGGTAAGAACTACTGTGTCAAAGAGATCATATTCAGCTAGGCGAAGCGCAGTTGTTGAACCATAAAAACCTGCACCGACTACAGTAACTTTTCCGCCCATGGCGTACTCCCTTTTCTTATCCGAGCTAGCACTGCCTCAACTCTACCGCCCGCGAGGAAGTGCAACTGCCAGAGCAAAAAGGGCGATTGCGATTATCAGCGGAAAGTAAAAGTCGAATTTACGTAAGTTCCGTCCCTTAAAGGCTATCCCTGCTGTGCCTACCGCAATAAAAAGTGACCCACCTCGCACTATTCCGCCTATGCCTAAAGCAATACCAACGATAATCGCAGCGTTGCTAAAGGCGCTAAGCAGGCGATCTGTTAACTGCATGCATCAACTACATTCTTAATCAACATTGCACGAGTCATTGGTCCAACCCCACCAGGCATCGGTGCAACCCATGAGGCAACGTTCATTACACCTGGATCAACATCACCGAGTAGCCCGGCATCTGTGCGGGAAATTCCCACATCGATAACAACGGCGCCAGGTTTAATCATCTCTGCCTTTAAGAAATGTGCTTGACCAATTGCTGCGACGATAATGTCGGCATTCTTAGTATGCGTTAGTAAATCTTTCGTCCCAGTGTGAGTCAATGTCACTGTTGCATTCTCTTGTTTTCGGGTCAGTAATAAACCAAGTGGACGGCCAACGGTTAAGCCTCGACCAATCACGGTAACTTCGGCGCCTTTAGTACTAATTCCGTAATGTGTGAGTAGCTCGACGATTCCATGAGGCGTACAAGGTAGTGGGGCGTCATAGCCTGACACTAATCGACCCAAGTTCATGGGATGCAAACCATCGGCATCCTTAGATGGATCGATCGCTTCTAAAATTCTTTGAGTATTAATTCCCTTGGGTAAAGGTAGTTGGACTATGTAACCCGTGCATTCGGGCGAAGCATTAAGATCTTTGATCGCAGCCATAACATCGGCTTCAGTGGCATCGGCGGCAAGATCAACGCGAATAGAGTTAATGCCCACTTCGTGACAGTCACGATGTTTTCCGCCAACGTAAGAGTGTGAGCCAGGGTCATCACCAACTAATACTGTGCCAAGTCCAGGAGTGATCCCGCGAGATTTTAGTTCGACAACTCGAACTGCAAGTTCGGATTTAATTTTTGCCGCTAAGGCTTTGCCATCTAATATCTGTGCGCTCATGCGTGCAATCCTATTGCAGCTTTATGCATGAGAGAAATGGCGCGTACCTGTGAAAAACATCGCAATGCCAGCGTTCTGGGCCGCTGCGATGACTTCTTCATCACGCACGCTTCCGCCGGGCTGAACTACAGCGCTAACACCTGCATCAATTAAGATCTGCAATCCATCAGCAAATGGGAAAAAGGCATCACTTGCCGCAACCGATCCTTTTACTCGATCCCCTGCGCGAGTGACGGCGAGGCGTGCAGAGTCAACGCGATTAACCTGACCCATTCCAATTCCAACTGATGCACCATTACTACTTAAGAGAATCGCATTGCTTTTAACTGCCCGTACAGATCTCCAAGCAAACTCGAGCTCTTTCAAAACGCTGGCATCAACGCTTTGACCACTGACTTGCTTCCAATTCGCCGGTGAATCACCTGGTGCATCAATTAAATCCATCTCCTGCAATAGAGCTCCACCAGAGACTGGGCGCATCTCAATCGAAGAAATCTTCTGGATGCCACATTGAAGAATTCGAATCGACGGCTTCTTTGATAGCAGTTCCACGGCACCCACGGCATAGCTCGGAGCGATGACAACTTCTGTGAATATCTCAGAGAGTTGAGTAGCCATTTCTAAACTTACCTCTCGGTTAGCTGCAACGACTCCGCCAAAGGCTGAAACTGGATCGCACTCATGTGCTTTTTTATGTGCCACAGCGATATCTATCGCCGTTGCAATACCGCATGGGTTTGCATGTTTAATAATTGCAACACATGGTTCGGCGTGGTCTAAGGCGGCCCGCCATGCTGCATCTGCATCGGTGTAGTTATTAAATGACATCTCTTTGCCATGTACCTGAACCGCGTTAACAATTCCAGGTGCCCCGCCTGAATAAATTGCTGCACCCTGGTGTGGATTTTCTCCATAACGAAGCGAGCTTTCGCGATGATAAATGCGACCAAACCACTCAGGAAGCTCTTCGGTCTCCCCGAGCCAATTCGCAATAGTTAAGTCGTACTCCGCAGTCGTTCTAAAAACCTCAAGTGCTAGCTGTTTGCGTTGTGCAAGAGTGAAACCACCCGCCTTTATGGCATCTATTAGCCCGTCGTACTGCGAAGTTTGGCAGATGACTGCTACCGAGCCATGGTTTTTTGCAGCCCCTCGCAACATAGATGGACCCCCAATATCAATCTGCTCAATGCATTCGGCAAAATCGGCGCCAGAGGCAATCGTTGCCGCAAAGGGATAGAGATTAATGATGACTAAATCAAAAGGTGCGATATCTAAATCCGCGATCGCTGCCATGTGCTGTGGGTTATTTTGATCGGCCAAGATTCCAGAGTGCACACGTGGATGCAAAGTCTTTACGCGACCACCCATAATCTCTGGAAAGCCTGTATAGGAGCTTACTTCTTGCACTGGAATTCCAGCGTTAGCTAATTGAGCAGCCGTTGAGCCCGTTGAGAGAATTTCAATTCCAGCTTCGCTTAAAACTTTTCCTATTTCCAACAGACGTGTCTTGTCGTAGACGCTAAGAAGTGCACGGCGTATAACTTTAACCTCAGGCATGGCGCTCCAGTGTTGGAAGGATCAATGCAATGGTCGCAACTATGAGACCGCGTTCAACTTTCTTAATTCTCTCATGAAGTGAGGCCTCATCATCGCCTGATAAAACCGGCACCTGCATTTGGGTAATGATTGGACCGGTATCTACTCCTGCATCAACCCAGTGCACCGTAGTTCCGGTGACCGAAACCCCTGCAGCTAGAGCATCTCGGACAGCATGTGCCCCTGGAAATTCTGGAAGTAACGCCGGATGGCTATTAATCGTTGGAAAGCGATTAACAAATTCGGCTGGCAAGATTCGCATAAAGCCAGCACTCACGACGAGATCAGGTTTATAGGCTGCAACCTTTTCAATAATCTGTGCGTTCCATCGCTCTCGCGAACCTTCCATCGGGATTCGTTCGGTAGCAATTCCAGCTCTCATCGCACGATCCAAAACCTGCGCATCATCGCGATCGCTCATTACGGCAACTACTTCACAATCTAATTCATCGGCATCAATAACAGCTTGAGCAAGTGAGCCAGCTCCCGATGCCAAAATAACTACGCGTAGGGGCATTAACGCCTACCAATACGCGGCAGATAGAGCGCCAAAAAGGCTCCAACTAGTAACTCTCCCCCGACAGAAAGAGTGAACTTCCATGGCGAGACACCCATTGCAGACATGGCATCGGTTATTAGTGCCCCGCTTCCTGCATATCCAAGAGCGGCGATAATAAGAATCGATGCCAGCAAAGATTGCATGAGAATTCTTGTACTGAGTGCAACCGTCCAACTCGCTAGGAGCGCTCCAGAAATAATTACGACCAGTACTCCAAAGAGTGCCCACCGTGAAGTTCCAGATGGAATTGCACCTAAGAGAGGAAATGCTGGGATCGAGTGGAGATCAAAACTTAAAGGCGAAACTATGGAGCCTGAACCGATTGCAAAACCTGCCCCAGAAAAGTAGCCGAGTGTTGCAACTACAGCGTTAGGAATATAAAGAATATTTAAGATAAGGAGTAGGAAGCCACCGATAATCCCTGGTTCAAGAACAAGGCTTAAGTTCTTAACCGTTGAGAGATTTATAAATAGTGAAACTCCAAAGGCAAGTGATGAGATACCAAGCAGAAGTGCGATTATTCTCGTGCTATAGAGAAGTGCTTGGCCAAAAACTAATCGTCGCCCAACCGTTGCCGCACTAATCAGAGTTATTGGTAGCAAAAAGACCGGAGCCAAATACCAGATAGATGTAACAGCGGTAGTTGCACTGAGGAATGCAAAGAGTGTTCCTATGCCTGTATAGAGAAGGGCGAAGAGGATGCGAGCCAGCGGCAATAGAGATTCATCGCCATCGAGTCGATCAATAACGCGTGCAACACCACTTCGAATTGCTAAAACTGGAGCCACGAGTGCACCGAGTGGCAAATACGATAGATAGCCCGCGGCATTTGCTGGCGGTAGCGAGAGTGAAAATGGAATTTGATGTGCTCCCAGCCAGATCCATAACGAGGCTCGCAATGGATCACCGGTATTTCCTGCAGCACTTCCAGCCGTTGCCCATGCAACCAGTGCGATGAAAGAAGTTGGAAGTAGAACTAGTGCAACACTGCGCAGCACTTGGGTTAAAGTCACCCCAAGTACGCGCCCAAACATTGCTTTAGCGCCCTAAAATATCGCGCAGCAACTGCGCTGTCTCACTTGGCGTTTGCCCAACCTTTACTCCGGCGGCTTCAAGGGCATCTTTCTTTCCTTGCGCAGTTCCAGATGAACCTGAGACGATCGCACCAGCGTGACCCATTGTCTTTCCTTCAGGGGCTGTAAAGCCTGCAACATAACCAACAACTGGCTTGGTTACATACTCTGCGATAAATGCTGCAGCGCGCTCTTCTGCATCACCGCCAATTTCACCGATCATAACAATTGCAGTTGTTTCCGGATCATCTTGAAATGCACGTAAGGCATCAATATGAGTTGTTCCAATAACTGGATCACCACCGATACCGATTGCAGTACTAAAACCTATATCGCGAAGCTCATACATCATTTGATAGGTGAGAGTTCCGGACTTTGAGACTAAGCCGATTGGTCCAGCACCTGTTATATCTGCCGGAATAATTCCCACATTTGATTTCCCTGGACTAATTAAGCCAGGGCAGTTAGGGCCAATAATGCGAGTTGTGCCTTTAGTTACCGAGTATGCATAAAAACTTGCAGAGTCATGAACTGGAATACCTTCGGTAATTACAACTACTAATGGCATCGCAGCATCGATTGCATCGATTACTGCAGCTTTTGCAAACTTAGGTGGAACGAATACGACCGATGTATTTGCACCCGTTGCACTCATCGCCTCAGCGACAGTATTAAAGACCGGGAGTTGATGTCCATCTATATCAACGACCTGTCCGCCCTTGCCAGGTGTTACGCCACCGGCCACTTTTGTGCCTGATGCCAACATTCGACGAGTGTGCTTGGTGCCTTCAGAACCTGTCATTCCTTGAACAATTACGATTGATTTTTCATCCAAGAAGATTGCCATTTACTTAGCCGCCAATTCTGCAGCACGATTTGCTGCTCCATCCATTGTGTCGGCCTGTTCAATAAGCGGATGAGCCGCCTTAGCCAAAATTGCACGACCTTCAATGACATTGTTGCCATCTAGGCGTACGACAATGGGTTTTGTCGCTTTAGAGCCCAAGAGTTCGAGGGCTTGCACGATTCCAGTTGCAACTGCGTCGCATGAAGTAATGCCGCCAAAGACGTTTACAAAGACGCTCTTAACATCGCTATCACCCAGAATGATGGAGAGACCATCGGCCATAATCTGAGCAGATGCACCGCCTCCAATATCTAAGAAGTTAGCTGGACGAACACCGCCATGCTTCTTTCCTGCGTAGGCAACCACATCGAGTGTGCTCATTACTAAGCCAGCACCATTTCCGATAATTCCAACTTCACCATCTAGCTTTACGTAGTTTAAATTCTTTTCCTTCGCCGCTGCCTCTAGAGCATTTGCCGCAGCGTGATCGACAAGGGCGGCATGTCCTGGTTGGCGGAACTCGGCGTTGTCATCAATTGTTATTTTTCCATCGAGTGCGATGATTTTTCCATCTTTAGTCTTTACCAATGGATTAACTTCAACCAACGTAGCATCCTCTGATTGGAAAACCTCCCAGAGTTTTAAGAGAACATCTGCAACTTGATCAGCAACATCTAGCGGAAAATTGGCAGCGGCAACGATCTCTTTAGCTTTAGCTGCACTTATTCCATCAACGGCAGAAACGGGAATCTTGGCTAATTTTTCTGGGGCGGTATGTGCGACCTCTTCGATATCCATTCCACCTGAAACCGATGCCATTACTAAAAATGTTCGGTTTGAGCGATCTAGGAGAATTGCTAAGTAATACTCAGATTCAATCGGTGCAGCCGCTGCAATCATGACGGTGCGAACTTCGTGACCTTTAATATCCATTCCGAGAATTGCTGAAGCTTTTTCACGGGCATCGACTGCGTTTTCAGCTAGCTTTACGCCACCGGCTTTACCTCGCCCGCCAACTTTTACTTGGGCTTTAACAACTACTTTTCCGCCAATTGTTGTGGCGGCAGCTTCTGCCTCATCAGGAGTTGTTGCAATCGCTGCTGCTAGAACTGGGACGCCATGCTTTTCAAATAAGTCTCGGGCCTGATATTCAAAGAGATCCACGTGTACTCCACATCCTGATTAGAGGGTAATCCTAGAGCTTCTCAACGGGTGCATAGCGCAGGAGCAATCGCTTCTCGCCAAACTGGCCAAAGTTAATTGTTGCCTCAGCCTTATCTGCCTCACCCGCAACTGAAACGACGGTGCCTAAACCAAATGTGTCATGTGACACACGCTCACCAACATGGAGTTCAATCGCTGTGATTTTCTTACCGGTGGCCCGTGGTGGTGGTGAAGAGACAGTTCGAGATCGCTTCACAAAGGAGGCAGATGGGGACGCAGATGTTTCATTGCGCCATTGGATGACATCCTCTGGAATCTCATCTAAGAATCGTGATGGTGGATTGTAATTTGGCGCCCCCCATGTCGAGCGGGACTCGGCGCGTGAGAGATATAGCCGCTCACGTGCGCGAGTTAAGCCAACGTAGGCAAGTCTTCGCTCCTCTTCAACTTCATCCTTTTCGCCAAGCGTTCGAGAATGCGGAAAAATACCATCCTCCATTCCAGTTAAAAATACTGTCGGGAACTCAAGTCCTTTAGCGGTATGTAAAGTCATCATGGTTACTACTCCTCCATGGTCTTCGCCCTCTGGGATCTCATCAGCATCTGCAACAAGTGAGACTTTCTCCAAAAATCCCGATAGTGAAATCTCTTCATCTTCAACTAACTCTTCAAAGTCACGCTCTTCATACTCCATAGATACAGCGACTAACTCTTTTAGATTCTCAACGCGGACTTCGTCCTGCGGATCAGTACTCGACTCCAACTCTTTCAATAATCCAGATTGTTCCAACGCCGCCTCGACGATTACAGATGGGCGAGTTTTAGCTTCTACTAAAACATTAAGCGCGCTAATCATAGAAGTGAACTCTTGAATTGATTGTGCCGCCCTTGCCGGCAGCCCGGTTGCCTCTTGGCAACGAAGAAGACCCTGCCAAAAAGAGATTCCCTGGGAGCTAGCAAAGCTATCCACGTAGTCCAAAGAGGTGTCTCCAATTCCCCGCTTTGGAACGTTAATTATTCTGCGCAGAGAAATCTCGTCCTCCAAATTAGCAAGGACCCGCAAATAAGCCAAAAGATCTTTGACTTCTCGACGCTCGTAGAATCGAAGACCACCAACGACTTTGTAGGGTAAAGCACCACGCATAAACACTTCTTCAAAAACTCGAGACTGAGCATTTGTGCGATAAAAAATAGCGGTGTCTCCGGGATTAGATGCACCATCGCGTTGAAGTTGGCGGATCTCATCGGCGACAAATCTCGCTTCATCATGTTCGTTCTCGGCAATATATCCAGTTAAGAGCGCACCCGAACCTGAATCGGTCCAAAGATTCTTCTCTTTGCGGCTAACGTTCTTAGTAATGACAGCATTGGCGGCATTGAGGATATTCTGGGTTGAGCGGTAATTTTGTTCTAGTAACACTGTTGTTGCATTGGGATAATCAAGTTCGAACTGCAGAATATTGCGGATAGTCGCTCCACGAAAGCCATAAATAGACTGGTCTGCATCTCCGACTACACATAACTCTGCAGGCGGCATACCTTCACTTTCGGTTCCAACTAACTCCTTTACCAGGATGTACTGGGCATGATTTGTATCTTGATACTCATCGACTAATACATGGCGAAAGCGTGACCTCAAGCGCGCCTTGGACTCAGGAAATCTCTGCAAGACTTCAACAGTTTTCAAAATTAGATCATCGAAATCCATTGCATTAGCGCGTTGTAGTCGTTGCTGGTAAACGGTGTAAACATCGGCAACAACTTGTTCGAACTGATTACTTGTTGAGTTCACGTAATCCTGGGGGCCCATGAGTTCATTCTTAGCATTTGAAATCATCGCTTGGAACTGCCTTGCTGGATATCTCTTTGAGTCTAAATTGAGAGATTTTGCCACGATGGTTATTAAGCGAAGGGAGTCGGCCGAGTCGTAGATTGAAAACGAGTTGCTGTAGCCCAATCTCACCGCTTCTTGACGCAAGATGCGCACGCACGCAGAGTGAAAGGTCGACACCCACATCGATTGAGCAACTGGGCCAACGAGTTCGCCAACACGCGCCTTCATCTCCCCTGCCGCTTTATTTGTAAACGTAATCGCAAGTATTTGATAGGGAGCAACGTTTCGAACTGACATGAGGTATGCGATGCGGCGCGTAAGAACACGTGTCTTACCAGAACCAGCTCCGGCTATAACTAACAGTGGGCCGCCGGCATGGGTTACCGCCGTAGTCTGTGCTGGATTGAGCCCTGATAATAGATTTTCAGTACTCTCCATGAGCCTTAGTCTATTAGGCTACGCCGATGGAACCGATCGCAGATAGTGAGATCAAACGAGTTTTGGTCGTTAGCGCCCACCCAGATGATTCAGATTTTGGAGCCTCGGGAACAATCGCCCAGTGGGTTAAAAAAGGAATTGAAGTCGCCTATGTCTTTTGCACCAACGGTGATCAGGGTGGCGAGGAATCTGGTTTTACTAAAGAAGAGATGCCAGCGATTCGACAGCGTGAACAGCGCGAGGCCGGTGCGGCAATCGGTGTCACTGATATTACTTTCCTTAACTATGTAGATGGTCACTTAGAGGCAACGCTCGGACTTCGCAAAGATTTAGTACGACGGATTCGTATCTCACAACCCGATCGAATGGTCTGTCAGAGTCCTGAGCGAAATTGGGATCGCATTGGCGCAAGTCACCCGGATCACTTAGCTGCAGGCGAGGCGGCAATTCAAGCTGTATATCCCGATGCTCGTAACCCTTTTGCATTTACCGATCTACTTGATGATGAAGGGTTACAACCCTGGCGCGTGAAAGAGGTCTGGGTGAGTGCATTCCCTACTCCGGATCACTTTGTTGATATCACCGATACTTTTGATTTAAAGATGAAGGCCTTGCATGCCCATGCATCCCAGACTGCTCACAACAGTGAGTTAGATAAAATGGTTCGTGAGTGGGGCCAGCGAAATGCAGCAGTAGCCGGATTTGCTGAGGGTCGTATCGCTGAAGCTTTTAAAATCGTTAATACAAATTAATTAGCGGAGAGTAATAGACCTAATTTCAATATTTTGAATTGGGTGACCATCGCTTGCATAATAAGCTTTGCCATCGCTTGAATTAATTTCATATGCACCGACATCGTAGAGCTTGTTAAGTAAATCAAGTCCAGAAGTAATAGTTCCCCAAATCGTATAATTGGGCGGTAATTTCGTATCTTTATAGACTAAAAAGAACTGACTTCCGTTGGTTCCAGGGCCTGAATTAGCCATAGCGACAGTTCCGGCTGGATAGTTCTTGTCTCGATCGGCTGGAAGATTTTCATCTTTGTAGCCTTTCCAACCAGTTGGTGAACCTAATCCTGTTGCCAATGGATCGCCACACTGTAGAACAAAAATCCCATCCGTGGTCAGACGGTGACATAAAGAATTATTGAAGTATTTTGCTCGTGCTAGGGCCGCCATTTTAGTAATTGTGAGTGGGGCCTGCTTGTTAAGGAGCGAAATTACGATAGGTCCGCAGTTAGTAACAATCTTCATCGTTGCAGGAAGGGATTTGCTGGCCGTCATCGGCTCTTTTACTTTCAGCGGTGAGTGAGCCTTTGATACTACTTTCGCACAACCAGCCACCGAAACAGGACGCTCTGCCCCTGCGGCAACTGGAGAAATATAAATACTTGCTAGGACTGCACAGACAATTGATAGGTTAACAAATCTATTCTTCACGTTCTATTCCCATTCGATAGTCCCTGGCGGTTTACTGGTTACATCTAACACGACTCTATTGACCTCGCGCACCTCGTTGGTGATGCGAGTCGAAATCTTCTCAAGAACTTCATAGGGAACTCTCGACCAATCTGCAGTCATCGCATCTTCACTCGATACTGGGCGCAGAACTATTGGGTGGCCGTAGGTACGCCCATCGCCTTGCACGCCTACAGAGCGAACATCGGCCAATAAGACGACTGGGCACTGCCAGATATCGCGATCAAGGCCAGCGGCCTTTAATTCAAAGCGGGCGATAGCATCGGCCTCACGCAAGAGATCTAAGCGCTCTTGCGTCACTTCGCCGATGATTCGGATTCCAAGGCCGGGACCAGGAAATGGTTGGCGCCAAACGATCTCTTGTGGAAGCCCGAGTTCTAGACCCACCTGTCGCACTTCATCTTTAAATAGAGTGCGCAATGGTTCAATGAGCGAAAACTTCAGATCATCGGGTAGGCCACCTACATTGTGATGAGATTTAATATTTGCAGTGCCTGTGCCACCACCGGATTCAACAACATCTGGATACAGCGTGCCCTGTACTAAGAATTCGACTTCTCCGCCAGATGCGATATCGCGTGCAGCTTTTTCAAAGGCACGAATAAATTCGCGCCCGATAATCTTGCGCTTTTCCTCTGGATCAATCACACCTTTAAGCGCCGTCAGGAAAACCTCTTTGGCGTCAACGACAACTAAGTTAACTCCAGTAGATGCTACAAAATCACGCTCTACTTGCTCTGCCTCTCCTTGCCTGAGTAAACCGTGGTCGACGAAGACACAGGTTAATTGATCACCCACAGCGCGTTGAATAATCGCTGCTGCAACTGCTGAATCGACTCCACCAGAAAGTCCGCAGATAACTCTTTTTCCACCGATAATTTCTTTAGCTTTGGCGACTTCAGTCGCAGCAATATTTCCAGTTGTCCATGTTGCATCACACTTTGCAATATTAACTAACCAGTTCTGCAAGATAGCCTGGCCGTACTCTGAGTGCAGAACCTCTGGATGAAATTGAACTCCGGCTAACTGCGCGGTTTCATTCTCAAAAGCTGCGATTGGAGTATCTGCGGTTGTGGCACAGATAGTAAAACCTACTGGCGCAGTTGTTACCGCGTCCCCATGTGACATCCAGACCTTCTGCGTCGCGGGAAGCTTTGCAAAGATTTTCGTTGTTGTTGAAATATTAGCTTCGGTACGTCCAAACTCAGATTTACCAGTTTGACTCACAACACCACCAAGGGCTGCAGCCATCACTTGAAATCCATAACAGATTCCAAAAGTCGGGATTCCTAGTTCGAGAATTGCTGCATCAAAAGCTGGTGCGTTTTCTGCATAGACACTGGATGGTCCACCAGACAAAATAATCGCCGATGGATTCTTTTCATGTACTTGTGCCGCAGTGATAGATGAAGGAACGATTTCACTGTAGACATTGGCCTCGCGTACTCGACGTGCAATCAACTGGGCATACTGCGCCCCAAAATCGACTACAAGTACGCCGCGATCATTAGGCACGGTGAATAAGTACCTCTACGCGCTGGAACTCTTTAACATCGGAGTATCCGCAGGTAGCCATCGCGCGACGAAGTGCACCGAAAAGGTTCATCGATCCATCGGATGTATGAGATGGTCCAAGCAAAATCTCCTCTAGCGTTCCAACGGTTCCAACAGCTACGCGCTCACCACGTGGCAAAACTTGGTGATGCGCCTCTGAACCCCAGTGCCAACCCAGACCCGGTGCTTGCGTTGCTTTAGCAAGAGGTGAACCCATCATGACCGCGTCCGCCCCGCATGCAATTGCCTTTGCAATGTCACCGCTTCGCCCAACTGAGCCATCAGCAATGACATGAACATAGCGTCCACCGGATTCATCTAAATACTCGCGTCGAGCTGATGCAACTTCGGCAACGGCCGATGCCATTGGAACTTCGATACCTAAAACTTTGCGCGTTGTGTGTGTTGCACCGCCACCAAAGCCAACCAGTACACCGGCTGCACCTGCGCGCATTAAGTGAAGTGCTGCAGTTGCAGTTGCTACGCCACCAACAATTACAGGAACATCGAGTTCGTAAATAAACTTCTTTAGATTAAGCGCCTCGGTCTCTTCCGCCACGTGCTCGGCGCTGACTGTTGTTCCACGAATAACAAAGATATCTACGCCGGCATCGATAACGGCTTTGTGAAGCTGAACCGTTCGGGCAGGTGATAGTGATGCGGCAACAGTGACACCTGCATCACGAATCTGTTTGATCCGCTCTTTGATGAGCTCTGGCTTAATTGGTTCGGTATAAATCTCTTGCATGCGCTGAGTTGCATGCTTATCTGGCATGGATGCGATCTCGCCCAAAGGAATCCGTGGATCTTCATACCGAGTCCACAAGCCCTCAAGGTTGAGAACTCCTAGACCACCGAGGCGGCCTATTTCAATCGCCGTTTCAGGGGAGACAACTGAATCCATCGGCGCTGCCATCATTGGTAGATCAAACTTATAGGCATCTATCTGCCATGATGTTGAAACTTCTTCAGGGTCGCGTGTTCTGCGACTGGGGACGATTGCTAAATCATCGAATGAATATGCACTTCGGGCACGCTTTCCTGGGGCTATTTCAATCTCTCTCATGCGCGGGCCTTCCCTTGGTAGTTAGGTGCATCGGCAACATGGGCAACATCGTGTGGATGACTCTCTTGCAAACCTGCCGAGGTAATTTGAATTAATCGTCCTTCGCGGCGCAGAGTTTCAATATCAGGAGCCCCCGCATAGCCCATTCCAGATCGAAGACCCCCTACTAGCTGGTGGACGACATCTTCTACGCTTCCACGAAAAATAACTTTGCCCTCAATGCCTTCAGGAACAAGCTTGTCTTCCGATAAAACATCGTCCTGCATGTATCGATCCTTTGAATATGATTTCTGTTCTCCGCGCGATTGCATCGCACCGAGTGAACCCATTCCACGGTAAGACTTGTACTTAACACCGTTAATCTCGACAAGCTCTCCAGGTGCTTCTTGGCATCCTGCAAGTAGTGAACCGAGCATTACAGAGTTGGCGCCGGCGACAATCGCTTTAACGATGTCACCTGAATACTGAAGTCCGCCATCGGCAATCAATGGAATCCCTGCCTTGTTGCACGCCTTGGCCGCTTCCATAATCGCAGTAATCTGCGGCACTCCGACACCTGCAACAACACGTGTCGTGCAAATTGAACCTGGTCCTACTCCAACTTTTACCGCATCGGCGCCAGCGTTAATAAGAGCCTGTGCGCCTGCACGAGTTGCTACGTTACCGCCGATTATTTGAGTAGTAGGTGAAAACTTTTTTATTCGTGCAATTGCATCGAGAACTGCTCGATGATGACCATGAGCAGTATCTACAACTACGACATCTACACCAGCTTCGATAAGTGCTTGGGCACGAGCAAAACCATCATCGCCAACACCAACTGCCGCACCCGCTAAGCCAACATTCTTAACTAATTTTACGTGTGTGACTTGATCGGCAATTGGCAGATTTCGATGGATGATTCCAATGCCGCCAGCTTTAGCCATGGCAATCGCCATTGCAGATTCAGTGACGGTATCCATTGCCGATGAAATTAAGGGCACGGCAATTGAGATCGTGCGGGTTAACTGTGTCGCCGTGTCTACCTCGGAGGGAACAACATCTGAGGCATCGGGTAAAAGCAGGACATCGTCATAGGTAAGCCCCAACATTGCTATCTTGTCGCTATCGCTCACCCTGGCCCCTTTCGCAGGTGCGCAGTCTATCGGGGCTTTAAAGCCCTACAGCACGCTCGATTTCAAGACAGGCCTGAGATAAATCCTCGGCCAGGACAACTCCAGTGCATGAATCGCGATCCCACCCTGGTCCTCCTAGGACAATTCTCGGAGCTGGGCGCACAGTCGGCAGAGTGCGGAAAAAACTTGGATTGCCATTTTCTTTCAAAGATGCCCACAGAAAAATCGCTGGTGGAACAGTGCGTTCTACCGCCGCTTGTACGGCCCCATGTGGCGTAAATGCACCTAGCATGTGCGTTTTAATTCCACGCTCTGCAAGTGCAGCAGATAGGGCATACACGGCGATGCTGTGAAGTTCATTCCCGACTGCTGCTAGTAGCACTGGGCGAGTATTAATCTCCTCGTTGATCGCGCTGCTTGATTCTTGGAAAAGCTTCTGCACAATTCCAGTAAATGTATGCTCGAGATCTACCCCTTTGCCGGTCTCTTCCCAGATTCTTCCAAGGGCAACAAAAACTGGGGCGATAACCTGCGTCCATGTAATCACTGTTCCGCTTTTTACTAGCTCTTTTCGCAACTCTTGTTCGATAAATTCAGAATCAAAACTCTGCACTGCATTAAGCAATGCCGCAACTAGTTCATCGTTGCCTACGAAGTTGAAGGTAGCTGCATCAACGCTGGACACATCTGCATGACTCTTTGCCTTAACCGCGGCATCACCTGGTGAAACACCGGCGGCAATCAAACGGCGCATGAGCATTAATCTGGCAACATCAAGGGCGCAGTAACGTCGATGAGTTCCGGCCTTATGGACCGATGGACCTAGTCCATACCTACGATCCCAGGTCCGCAGTGTTGCGGGTGCTAGCCCCACACGCCGAGCAACCGCTGCGACTGTAATGAGCTCCTCTGCGCCATCCATGCGCCTATCCTCTCGCCAAGTGGGCGATATCACCACTCCAAATGGCAGTTCTGAAGTAGTTATGACTCGAATGGCTTGAACAACCTACGGCGCGGTTGTATGGTTACTCCATGGCTGAACTATCCAGACTACCCCGCCCCGTTGCCGATGAATGGGAGTGGCAGTACCAAGGTCTCTGTCGCGATCTTCCAACTGAGATGTTTTTTCATCCCGATGGAGAACGCGGTCCTCGGCGACGTAACCGTGAAAACACCGCCAAGGCGGTATGTGCCACCTGTCCAGTAATGATGGCCTGTCGTGCACATGCACTCGCCGTGCAAGAGCCTTATGGAATTTGGGGAGGGTTATCAGAAGATGATCGCCTCACTATCATCGGGCGAATTACACCTCCTGATATTTCTCACGCATCTTAAAAAAATCTTTAACTCTCCTCCTGAGTTAAGAAAAAAAGAACCCCCACAGAGAAATCTGTGGGGGTTCTTTTTATTGACTTCTTATTAGTGCGAGTGTCCACCAGGACCATGTGAGTGACCACTGCCACCTGCATCTGCTGGTGCATCTGCTGGGCGCTCATATACAACTGCTTCAGTTGTAATAAACATTGCAGCAATCGATGCAGCATTTGCAAGTGCTGAACGAGTTACCTTAACTGGATCGATGACGCCATCTTTTGCAAGATCGCCATAGACATCAGTTGCAGCGTTGAAGCCTTCGTTATCTTTCATCGCGCGAACCTTAGCAACTACTACGTAGCCCTCAAGTCCAGCATTCTCTGCAATCCAACGAAGTGGCTCATCACAGGCTTTGCGAACTAAGCGAACTCCAACGGCCTTATCTCCAGTGAATCCAAGATCGCCCTCTAGAACATCGGCTGCATGCACTAGTGCTGCGCCTCCGCCGACAACGATTCCCTCTTCAACTGCAGCGCGTGTTGCAGAGATTGCATCTTCAAGGCGGTGCTTCTTCTCATTGAGTTCGACCTCAGTGTGTGCACCAACTTTAATAACGCAGACTCCACCAGCAAGCTTTGCCACACGCTCTTGCAACTTCTCTTTATCCCATGAGGAGTCAGAGTTTTCAATCTCTTTGCGAAGCTCGTTAACGCGGCCAGCTACTGCTGCCTTGTCTCCTGCTCCTTCAATGATTGTTGTTGCATCCTTTGAGACCACGATGCGACGTGCGCGACCGAGATCTTCCAAAGTAACTGCATCGAGTTTCATTCCAACCTCAGCTGAAATGACCTGTCCACCAGTTAGCGTTGCAATATCTTGCAACATCGCCTTGCGTCGATCGCCAAAGCCAGGTGCCTTTACGGCAGCTGATGCAAAGACTCCGCGCATGCGGTTTACAACCAAAGTAGAGAGAGCTTCACCCTCAATATCATCGGCGATAATTAGAAGTGGCTTCGATGATGCTGAAACCTTTTCAAGAATTGGAAGTAAGTCGGCGAGCGCAGAGATCTTTCCGGCCGAGATAAGCACGTAGGCATCCTCAAGGATTGCCTCCATGCGATCTTGATCGGTTACGAAGTATGGAGAGATGTAGCCCTTATCGAACTGCATTCCTTCCGTGAACTCGAGATCTAGGCCAGTAGTCGATGCCTCTTCAACAGTGATGACGCCATCTTTGCCAACGCGATCCATCGCCTCAGAGATTAGATCTCCGATTGCGCGATCTTGGGCTGAGATTGTTGCAACATCTGCAATCTGTGCTTTTCCACTTACTGGAGTTGCCTGCGCGCTAAGTTTTTCAGAGACTGCAGCAACTGCAGCTTCGATTCCGGCCTTGATGTCCATTGGCTGTGCGCCAGCGGCTAAGTTACGGATACCCTCTTTAACCATTGCTTGTGCAAGGACTGTTGCTGTTGTTGTTCCGTCTCCGGCAACGTCATTAGTCTTAGTAGCAACTTCTTTAACTAACTGTGCGCCCATGTTTTCAACTGGATCAGAGAGTTCAATCTCTTTAGCAATTGTTACACCATCATTTGTAATGATTGGGGCGCCGAAAGATTTAGCGATAACAACGTTGCGACCCTTAGGTCCGAGAGTTACCTTGACTGTGTCGGCAAGAATATTGACGCCACGCTCCATCGCACGACGTGCGTGGTCATCGAATTGAAGGGACTTTCCCATCTACTTCTCGATTACAGCGAGAATGTCGCGAGCTGAAAGCACCAAGAGGTCATCTCCACCGTGCTTGATTTCAGTTCCGCCGTACTTGCTGTACAAAACAACGTCGCCAACTTTGACATCCATTGGAACGCGTACGCCATCATCAAAGCGACCTGGACCTACGGCGATAACTACGCCCTCTTGTGGCTTCTCTTTTGCTGTATCTGGGATTACAAGACCTGATGCTGTTGTTGTCTCAGCCTCATTTGTCTTAATAACGATGCGATCTTCTAGTGGCTTAATTGCCATGTACATAGCTCCTTTTGTGCGTTGTTTTCCTCGTGCGGCTCCGTTAGCAGTGTGGACCCGTGAGTGCTAACGCAAGGGTATTAGGGCCTATTCCCTACGGCAAATCGGGCTAGATCAGGCTGATTGTCTCCACTGGCAGGCTGGAATCGGCATCAAAGGCGATAGGGCTGGGAGTCCGGCCGGCAGCGACCATGAGGGAGCCAAGGGCTGCAACCATCGCGCCGTTATCTGTACATAGTCCTGGGGCTGGAATTCGAAGTCGGATGCCCGCCTTCTCGCAGCGCTCTTCGGCTAAGGCGCGAAGACGCGAATTAGCTGCCACGCCGCCTGCGATCAATAGAGAGTCGATACCTGAGGCTTTGCAGGCGGCCAGTGATTTAAGAAGTAAGACATCAACGATCGCCTCTTGAAAAGATGCTGCGACATTAGCCTTTGCATAATCAGGGGTCGCCTCTAAATATCTGGCAACGGCGGTTTTTAAACCAGAGAATGAAAAATCAAAGGGGCGAGTTTGCCAATCATTAGATGTTGTCAGGCCTCGTGGAAAGTTAATTGATTCGGCATCGCCGGTTTTAGCAAGGGCATCAATTGCAGGGCCACCTGGAAAACCTAACTTCATCACTCGGGCAATTTTGTCAAAAGCCTCACCGGCTGCATCATCCATCGTTGCACCGAGTTTGATAATTGATCCAGTGATGTCATCGACTTGCAAAAGTGAAGAGTGTCCACCACTAACAAGTAGTGCAATCGTTGGAGTTAAAGCTTCGTCATGAGCCAGAGCGTCAACACTAATGTGGGCAGCTAAGTGGTTCACGGCATAGATCGGTTTATCTAAGCCAAGTGCTAATCCCGTTGCAGCACTTACGCCAACTAGTAAGGCACCGACTAAACCAGGACCGGCAGTAACTGCAACGGCATCGACGTCGGCAAGTGAAATCTTGGCATCTTTTAGCGCTTGCGTGATTGTTGGTTGCATCGCCTCTAAATGCGCTCGGCTTGCAATCTCAGGCACGACGCCACCAAAGCGAGCATGCTCCTCAACACTCGATGCAATTACATTGGCCAACAATGTGCGACCACGAACAATTCCAACTGCGGTTTCATCGCATGAGGTTTCAATTCCTAAAATAATTGCTTGGCTCATCACAATTCTTTTCTCATGACAAGAGCATCTAAGCCAGCGCCATAGTAATTTTGGCGCACTGAGATCTTTGAGTACCCGAGTGATTGATAGAGCGCAATTGCGCCTGCATTATCAACTCCAACTTCGAGCATCATGGCATTGGACTCTTTATCGCTGGCCCAGTTCTCGAGTTGTTCCATAAATGCAGTCCCGATCCCGGATTTACGGTGCTCTGGAAGAACGCCAACGGTTAATACATCGGCTTCAATGCCTGGGGCTGGAACCATTACTGCGGCATAGCCAATGATTTGGTTATCACTATCAACGGCGACTGTGAAGAAATGTGTCCTTGGAACACCCTTGAACTCCTCTTTGAACTGACCCATAGACCATGGAGAGTCGGCAAATAGAATCTTTTCCATCGACACTAAAACTGGAAGATCTAACGACATTGCATCGCGATATGTAACCATTTAACGATCCACCGTTGCTACTGCATCGGGATGGCGCAAATAAATTGGTTCAATCACGTTGCCGGTGAGCGCAACCATCGATGATAAATCTGGATACAGATTGCCATAAATCTCGACACCACTTACATCTTTTGGAAAATTAACAGCGGGTTCGCCCACTCGAACTCCATCAACATAACGGGCCCAATAAACCTCTTTGCGCCGTGCATCAACAGTGATAATGAAATCCTTTTCATTGACTTGCGCCGCGATCCCATCGAGTGAACAAATACCACGCACCGGAATTTCGCGCGCTAATGCAAAGCTGTGAGCGAATGCAATGCCGATTCGAAGACCTGTAAATGGTCCAGGCCCCATTCCAACTACGACTTCATCAATTGTCCGACCTGTTATCGCCTCTCGAACAAGTGCTGGTAGGGCTGGACCATGGGCAGTC
>CAXNCU010000011.1:0-22054 GCA_964200985.1 Candidatus Planktophila sp. | reverse complement strand
TAGAACTTTGCGTGATAATACGGCCGACTGGTAGTTGAAAATTAACTTGTAACTCGTACGCCTTTACCAACAACAATTACTCCACCAGGGCTAATCGTAAAACGTTGACGGTCGCGTTCTATATCAACACCTATTTGTGCACCCGGTTCGACATAGACGTTTTTATCCAGAATCGCATTACGGATGATCGCCTTATCGCCTATGGTCACAGAGGGCATAAGTACTGAACCCTCGATAATAGAGCCCCGGCCCACGGAAACATCATATGAAATCACAGAGTTATGCAGGATTCCACCAGAGATAATCGTTCCAGCGCCCACGATTGAATCATGCGCGGCGCCACCCTCGCTAAATTTTGCAGGTGGTAATGATGGTGGATTTGTTAATAGCGGCCAGTCACGGTTGTAGAGATTAAAGATTGGATGAACCGAAACCAAATCCATATGCGCGTCGTAATAGGCATCAATTGAACCAACATCTCGCCAATAACCTTTATCGCGATCGGTCTCACCAGGAACCACGTTATTAGCAAAGTCATACACTTTTGCAACACCGTTATTAGTTAGGAAAGGAATAATATTTGCGCCTAAATCATGGCGCGATTCAATATCCTCGGCATCGATAATCAATGCCTCTTCCATAACATCGCGTTTGAAAATGTAGTTTCCCATTGATACCAAAGATAAATCTGGATGGCCCGGCATTGCAGGTGGATCAGATGGCTTTTCATGAAATGCCTTGATCGTAACTCCATCATCTGCGAGCTCAATTACTCCGAATTCATGGGCCTCTGAGCGTGGCATACGAATGGCTGCAACGGTAACGCCGGCACCAGATTCGACATGCTGCTCAAACATCTGACCTGGATCCATGCGATAGACGTGATCTGCCCCAAATACCAAAACATGCTTTGGGTTCTCGTCATGAATTAAATTAAAGTTTTGCAAAATCGCATCGGCACTTCCCGTATACCAACGAGGGCCAAGGCGTTGTTGCGCCGGCACTGGAGTGATGTAGTTTCCTAGTAATGCCGACATTCGCCAGGTGGTTGTGATGTGCCTATCGAGTGAGTGCGACTTGTACTGTGTCAAAACAGCGACTTTCAACATATTGGCATTGACTAAATTCGATAAGACGAAATCGATCAAACGATATGAACCACCAAATGGAACTGCAGGTTTGGCTCTATCGGCCGTTAAGGGCATTAAACGCTTACCTTCACCGCCGGCAAGTACTATCCCCAGCGGGAGTTTAAGCTTTGCCATGCGCTAACGATAGCCTGTACCCCTTGGTCAGGATAGGGGGAAGTCAATGAGCGATCTGAAAATTGGAATCGTAACTAAAGAGTGGCCCCCCACTATCTATGGCGGTGCAGGCGTTCATGCACTGCAACTAACGCAAGCCCTTCGCGCTACAAATGAAGTAACTGTGGATGTTCACTGTTTTGGCGGTCCACGCGATGATGCCTTCGGATATTCCACGCCATCAGAGTTTGTCGATGCAAATCCAGCAGTGCAGGCTCTCGTTACCGACTTGGAAATCGCATCCAAGCTAAACAACGTTGATGTGGTGCATTCACATACTTGGTATGCAAATATGGCTGGACATATCGCCTCTCTTCAGTTCAAAATCCCCCACGTAGTCAGCGCACACTCACTTGAGCCGCTTCGACCATGGAAAGCCGATCAATTAGGCGGCGGCTATGCAATCTCATCATGGGCAGAGAAAACGGCATACGAATCAGCGGCGGCAATCATTGCAGTCAGCGATGGGATGCGCGCCGATGTCCTGGCCGCTTATCCAAAGATTGACCCGAATAAAGTTGTAACGATTCGAAATGGTGTCGATACAGACAAGTTTGTACCAAATAGAGATTCCAGCGTTGCAAATACATTCGGCGTGAGCGGACGTTATGCAATTTTCGTAGGTCGCATTACGCGTCAAAAGGGTTTAGCGCACTTATTGCGCGCATGGAAAGATGTACCGGCCGAGTACGGGCTAGTTCTAGCGGCAGGGAGCCCCGACGAAGTGGGGATCGGTTCAGAGGTGGCCGAACTTATCGCCGAACTTCAAAAAACGCGCAGCAATATTTGGTGGATAAAAGATATGTTGCCACATAACCAGCTCACTGCAATGTTGACCGGAGCCGATTTATTCATCTGTCCCTCAGTTTATGAGCCTCTTGGGATTGTTAACCTAGAGGCAATGGCATGCGAAACGGCTGTTCTGGCCTCACGCGTAGGTGGAATACCTGAAGTTGTCGCGCACCGAGAAACCGGCGAGCTCGTTGATTACAACGGCGATGCAGTTCCCTTTGAAAAAGCTCTCACTGAATCAATTACGCGTTTGATGTCTCAACCCGAGTTGCTTAAGAAATACGGCGCCGCCGGAAGATCGCGCACTGTTAATGAGTTTGGTTGGGATGAAGTAGCTGCCGCGACTATCGCCCTGTACCGTCGCGTGATTGCTTAGATGACACGCAAATCCTGGATTCAATTTGGATTTCTTGGCTTTCTTTGGGGTATTCCATATCTTCTGATGAAGATTGCAGTTGAAGATATTCCCCCACCGTTGATCGTTGCCGGTCGCACATTAATCGGTGCTGCCATATTGATACCCATTGCAATTCATAAAAAGAGTTTCATGGATGCAGTCAGAGGCATTAAATACGTTCTTCCATATGCTTTACTCGAAATGGTCGGACCTTGGATTCTGATAACAAGTGCTCAAAAAGAGATCTCTTCAGGGCTGGCAGGATTGCTGATAGCTACAGTGCCAATTTTCGCAACAATCTTTACATCAATGCGCGGAGATCACTCAGTCTGGCAACCTAAACGCATCGTTGGTTTAGTAGTGGGCTTTATAGGCATCATCGCTCTGGTTGGGATTGAATCTATAACTGGAACTAGTAACCCAAAGGCAATCGCCATGGTGATTCTCTCAGCGATTCTCTATGCATACGCTGTTTTAATGGTCACATCAAATCTGCCCGGCGTTGATGGTGTGGCAATCAATGGTCTAGCGATGGGCATTACATTCCTGATCTATTTTCCAATCGCCATTGCAACGTGGCCAAGTAATCCAGTCTCGGCCAAGGCAGTTGGCGCCCTTGTAGTCCTTGGTATCTTTTCAACTGCGATCGCCTTCATGCTCTTTTTCGCTGTCATCGTTGAGATCGGTCCAGCCAGAGGATCTTTAACAACGTATGTGAATACAGCAGTGGCAGTGGTTCTTGGAATATTAATCTTAAAGGAGCCAATTACTCTTGGAATTATCGTCGGTCTACCACTAGTTGTTCTGGGCTCTTATTTGGCCAGCCGTAAGGCAAAGTTAGTGGTTATCGCCGAAGCCTAAGCGCTCTAATAATTTAGGATCGCGCTGCCACTCTTTTGAAACTTTAATATGTAGCCCTAAGAAAATCTTCGCTACTAGTGCACGTTCGATATCTGCACGTGCACGTATCCCAATCTCTTTTAACCGAGAACCCTGATGGCCAAGTAAAATCGCTCTCTGTGAATCACGTTCAACGTGAATAGTTGCATGTACATCGTAAAATGGGCGAGAGCCTTTTTCCTCTCGCTCGCCGAACTCATCTATTGTGACCATAATCGAGTGCGGAAGCTCTTCGCGCACATCTTGCAAGGCAGCCTCTCGGATGAACTCACAGATAAGCTGCTCAATTGCTTGATCACTTGTTGTGCCCGCTGGGTAATAGGCAGGTCCTACTGGAAGATTATTGCCGATGAGCTCATTGAGTAAATCAATTTGATTATGAATTGCGGCCGATACGGGAATGATTTCATCCCATACAAAGCCCTGTGCCAGCGCCATAATGCCGGCAAGGCGAAGTGCTAACTTTTCTTTTGAGATTAAGTCAGTCTTAGTAACAACTGCAAACTTTTTAGCTCGTGGGTGCTTGGCAATCTCTGCAGATATGAATAAGTCACCTGCACCAGATGTCTCATCGGCTGGAATACACATAATGACGATATCAACCGAGTCCATGCTTTGATCTACGACTGCATTAAGGCGATGTCCCAAAAGCGTCTTAGGTTTGTGAACGCCAGGTGTATCGACAAGGACTGCTTGAAAATCTGGACCATGAACGATGCCGCGGATGGCACTACGGGTCGTGTTGGGATGGTGGGAAGTGATCGCAATCTTGCTTCCAACTAAGGCGTTAATGAGAGTGGATTTTCCAACGTTAGGGCGCCCAACAATGGCAACGAAGCCCGAACGATGTTCACTCATGGGCATATTCTCTCATCTATTAGCACCTACAAACTCCACTGCATCTGCAACCGATGTAACTAACTCTGCAGCGCGCTCACCAATTAAGCGATGACAACCCTCACTCGTTGGCGAATTAATCGCTCCAGGTATAGCCATTACTGGCCTCAGTAACTCAGCGGCATCGCGCGCAGTACGCAGTGAGCCACTACGAAAAGCGGCCTCAACTACCAATGTCGCCTGCGAGAGAGCTGCGATTAAACGATTGCGCGTTAAAAAACGTGAAGGTAGAGCGGGGTGACCTGGCATTACTTCAGTAACGATCGCACCGCTCTCACAGATTTGCGCAAAGAGTCGAGAGTTACCAGCTGGATAATTAATATCGATGCCAGATGCTATGACTGCAACGGTTATACCCTCTGCAATTAACGCCCCTCTATGTGCATATGAATCGATTCCGTAGGCACCTCCACTGACTATCCCCCACTCGCGATCTACAAAACCTGCAGCAAAATCCCCGGCAATGCGAGCTCCGTAGTTAGTTGGATTTCGAGTGCCGACAATTGCAAGGGACTGCATCGACAATGCCTCGAGATTTCCCTTTGCAATAAGTGCGATGGGAGGTGCAACCAGATCCTCAACCATCAAAGGCCACAATGGATCACCTGGCATCAATAACTGCGCTCCAGCGCTTTCAACGGCCTCACATACCTGATCGGCCTCTGTTGCATTAATCGCTGTAATCAGCGCTGCGAATTTGATCCTGTCATAGCCGCCTGATTGCAATCGTTCAATGGTTTTTACTGCACCCTGTGCGAAAATCTCCTGGGCCCAAAATGGATGTCCTCCTTCGATAGCACTAAAGAGGATTGCACGTGCTTGTGGCTCCTTCATATCTCAACACCTCCTCGCATTGAATGGGCCTGCTTAACATCGGCCAATGTTGGAATAACATGTGCATGCAAATCGGCGAGTGTCCACGAGACACGTGCGATTTTGTGTAAACCGCGCGCAGTAATGTGTTCGCGCTCAAGCTCATCATGTAGGAAGTTCATCGCAGCGCGCTCTGGTTGGAAAACTGTGCGCAACGAACGCGCAGGAATCTGCGAGTTAAGGCTGTACCCGAGGCCGGCAAATCTCTTCTCGGCTATCGCACGTGCTGCGATAACGCGGGAGCGAATCACCGCACTCGTCTCACCTAATTCAACTCTTGCCATATCCACTCGCCCCACTGGGTCGACGTGGACACGCAAATCAATTCGATCCATCAAAGGACCCGAGAGTTTTCCTAGATACCTTCGCACTTGCACAGAGGTACATATGCAGTTACGTCCACGTCCGGTGAATTTTCCGCATGGACAGGGATTAGCGGCAAGAACTAACAAGAACTGAGCAGGAAAAGTAACGTTTCCGATGCTGCGTGCAATCGTGATTGTCCCGGCCTCTAATGGTTGGCGCAGTGAATCTAAAACACCCGATGGACACTCTGGTGCCTCATCAATGAATAGAACACCATGATGAGCAAGCGAACATGCACCAGGCTTTATTGCATGTGCGCCTCCCCCAACCATCGCAACACGGGTCGTCGTATGGTGCGGCGAAACTATTGGTGCAATAAGTGAGGTCGGAGATCGAGTCGCAAAACTTCCAGCCACAGAATGAACGGCTGTTACCTCTAAAGCTTGAGCAATATTGAGCGCCGGCATAATGGTGGGAATACGTTCGGCAATCATTGTCTTTCCTGCCCCAGGTGGGCCGATTAATAAAATATGGTGTCCACCAGTTGCAGCGATCTCGGCCGCCAATCGCGCCTCTGGCTGGCCAGCAACATCTGCAAAATCCAAGTGCTCATCGCTCTGACTCCACTGATAATCAATCTCTTCTGCCACATCGCGCTCTCCAGTTCGAAGCCATCGCAGAACGTTCTTTAAATGCTCCATCGCAATAATCTCCATTCCCTGCATCAGACCTGCCTCTGCAGCATTTGCAAGTGGGACAACTGCCGTCTTGATTCCTGATTTGTAGGCGGCCATTAATGCAGGCAAAACACCACGCACCGAACGGATTCGGCCATCGAGTGAGAGCTCTCCAAGAAATACAACACTGCTTATTCGCTCAGGCGCAATAGTTTCGTGAGCCGAAAGAAGGGCAATGCAGATCGCTAAATCAAATCCTGATCCACTCTTCGGCAACCACGCCGGAGAGAGTGAAACAGTCACTTTTCGATTAGGCCAGATCTCTCCGCAGTTGACCATTGCCGCGCGCACACGTTCTCGAGACTCAGTTAACGCGGCATCAGGTAGTCCGAGAAGCGAGTAATTTGGTAGGCCATCTGCAATATCTACTTCAACTGTAACAAGATGGCCATCAAGTCCAAGTAATGCAACCGATGTCGTCAGCGCAAGGCTCATAATAGATTTGCTCTGTACTCAATCGAATGCGAGCCATCGGGTGCAATAAGAACGGCCGCTACATCGATCTGGTATTCACACCCTAGACAGCCATGAGTTGCTAGCCATCCAAGGGCTAAGCGCTGCATACGGTGGGCCTTATCGCGATTAATAGCTTCAAATGGGTGGCCAAAGGCCAGTGAAGAACGCGTCTTAACTTCAATGAAGGCAAATACTCCCGATGGTTGCAGTGCGATGATGTCGATTTCACCCTCACGAATTCGCCAGTTACGTTCAATTATTTCGGCATTCTTGGCAGTTAAATACTGAGTAACGACCTCTTCGCCAAAGGCGCCTGTACGTTGATTATTTTTTGTTTGCATAACCGGTGACGATAAATACTCGTACCGACAAGAGCGCTAAATAGAGATTTACTTGTGGATGAGCGCTGCAATATTTGAAAACGAGCGGCGATGTTCTATGCACACCCCGTGAGTATTTAGGGCTGCCGTATGAGAGGCAGTGATATAGCCCTTATGTTTGGAAAAACCATACTGCGGGAATTGCGTATCCATGGTGCGCATGATGCGATCTCTCGTCACTTTTGCGATGATGGATGCCGCACTAATTGATACGACAACTTGATCGCCTTTCCAGACCGCTAAATTTGGTAGACCTAAGCCATCTATTGCATAGCCATCAGTTAAGACATATTCAGGTACTTGATCCAGACCATGGACGGCGCGACGCATTCCATCGAGATTTGCCGCATGAACTCCGCGCATATCTATTTCACTTGCTGGAACTATCACGACACTTATAGATGTCGCGATAGAGGTGATAACTTCGAACAGCTCTTCTCGTTTATTCTCTGATACTTCTTTTGAATCGCGAACTGCCAATAACTCTGGTGCAAATGGATCAGCAAAAATTACCGCTGCGATTACAAGTGGGCCTGCACATGCACCACGCCCAGCTTCATCAACACCTGCAATCGGTGCGATTCCTGCATTGATGAGCCCTTGCTCAATCACTTTCACTAAGGGCTACTTAACGACGTCTATCTGTGGAATATAAGCCGCGTTCTTTAACGGCCAAATAACTGCAAAGACCCGCCCGGTTACACGATAGAGCGGAACCATTCCCTTATTAATATCTTCCTGGTGATAGCGTGAATCGGCACTTGCATTACGGTGATCTCCCATTACCCAAATCTTGCCTTTAGGCACCGTGACATCGAAATTCATGTCACTAGGTACGTTGCCTTTAAAAATGTAGGGTTCAGTTATTGCAGTTCCATTAACCGTTAATAGCCCCTTTGTAGTGCAGCAAATAACATGGTCGCCTGCAACGCCAATTACTCGCTTGACTAAGTATTGCTTTGCAGGATTTGGAAGAACTCCGACAGCAACTAGTCCAGTCTTGATCTTTGAAATAATGGGTGAAGAGGAGCTCTCGCTAACCTCTGGTAACCAGTTGGCGGGATCTCTAAAGACCACAACATCTCCACGCGAAATATGGCGGGAGAGAATCGGGATCTTATTTACCGCGACGCGATCTTGAATCTGCAACGTGTTTTCCATGGAGCCCGAAGGGATGTAGAAAAACTGCACCAAGAAAGTTTTTATTAGTAGTGAGACTACAAGTGCAACCACGACTAGGAGTGGGAGCTCCTGAAATAGGGAGCCCTTGCGGCGCATTAGTTGAAAACTTTAAGCTTGCGGAGTTTCGGCTTCAGGCACAACATCGGTTGTCGTAACTTCAGCTGGAACCTCGGACACCGCTTCGATTGTTATTGGTTCGGACACTGGAACTACCTCAGGAATAACTGCGGCAGGTGTGGAAAGAATTCCATCACCGTAACCTTCGATGCCATCGCGCTTTTCGCGAATCTTTGCAGCCTTACCGCGAAGATCGCGTAGGTAGTACAGCTTGGCGCGACGTACATCGCCCTTCTTAACTAACTCAATCTTTTCAATAACAGGTGTGTGTACTGGGAAAGTACGCTCTACGCCGACACCGTAAGAGACTTTACGGACAGTGAAAGTCTCGCGGACTCCATCGCCCTGACGACGCATAACAATTCCTTGGAAGACCTGAAGGCGGCTCTTGCTACCTTCGATAACACGTACATGGATCTTGAGTTCATCGCCAGCGCGAAACTGTGGGATGTCATGGCGCAGGGATGCTGCATCTACGGCGTCAAGGATGTTCATCTACGTACCTTTTTCTCTTTGCTGATAAAAGCACTCGCTGTGGCGGTGCAGACTGCGTATCTTGCCATATAAGGGGCTCTGAGCGTAAATCGTGGATCTACGCCGGAATCTCTAGGCTCAATCTCGCATGAAGAGCGGGGCCAGCGGCGATAGTGAGCTCCATTCCACGCCAGATCTGAGTAGTTACGACGGCTCCTGCCTCACTGGCTATTAATGAGCCCGCGGCCAAATCCCACTCTTTTAGACCCGTTTCAATGTATCCATCGACCATTCCACTTGCTATACACGATAGATCTGTAGCAGCTGCACCCATCCGGCGAATATCACGGATTTTAGGAATTAATTGATCAATAATCTCAATCTGATTTTCGCGATCTTTTACTTCGTAGGCAAAACCTGTAGAGATAAGGGCTTTATCTAACTCAACAGGGTTATTGCACTCGATTTTTTTATTATTGAGAAATGCCCCGCCTCCCCTAACTGCGTGCCACGTTGAATTAATTGTTGGAGCATGAACCACGCCAACTAAAACTCCTTGTGAATCTTTTACTCCGATGCTGATATTCCAGCCCGGTAGACCGTAGAAGTAGTTAACAGTTCCGTCAATCGGATCTATGACCCATGTAAGACCACTTGTTCCTGCGCGCCCTGCGCCCTCTTCGCCAATAATCCCATCATCTGGGCGCGCAGCAAGAATTGCTTCAACTATTAATTTTTCACTCGCAAGATCCATCTGAGTTGCGATATCGATTGCGGTGGATTTAAAGGTTAAATCCCATGATGCGGGTCGATCCATTAACAGCTCACCGGCTTGACGCGCAATTGACAACGCTAACTCGAGAATCTGCCTGCTATCACTCATAGCTTGAGTCTAGCCTGACATAGACTCACCACCATGTTCAGCGCATATACAACTCTCTTTCGCACCGAAGGTGCGGTCAAGTTTTCGTTGGCAGGTCTTATTGGGCGAATGCCGATTGCGATGGACTCTCTGGCACTCATCTTCATTGTTGTAGCGGTGAGTGATTCTTATGCACTGGCTGGGGCGCTAAGTGCAACGGCAGCTATCGTCATGTCGATTGCGATGCCCTTTTGGTCAGGATTCTCAGATCGGATAGGACAGAGGGCTCTTCTAATCAGAGTCGTCCCCTTTAAAGTCTTTGGGATTATTCTATTCATGGTACTTGTTCTAAATGGTGCGCCCACATGGACCTGGTTTGCTTCAATCATATTTGCCGAAGCGAGCTCTATAAATCTCGGAGGCCTAGTGCGTCGCCGCTGGTTACACGTCTTGAGCCCCGATAAAACTTCTACGAGTGAAGACGAGAGCGATCGCCATTTAATCAACACTGCCTACTCACTTGAAGCCCTCAATGATGAGGTCGTGTTTATTGGTGGGCCAATTATTGCAACAGCTTGTGCAACATCGATCGCACCTGCCGCTGGTCTAATTGCAGGAATAGTATTTCTCTTAATCGGTGTGCCTTACTTCGTGAGCCTGAAGGCAACTGAGCCTCCCCCATCTCCGAGGTTTAAGAAGGATCCCCATCCAGCGGCTATTCGCAGTAAAACATTACAGGCCGTTGTAATTCCAATAATATTTGTCGGGGGCTTCTTCAGCTCTGTCGCCATTATTACCGTTGCATTTACCGAATCATATGGACATAAATCTCAATCTGGTCTAGTGCTTGCAATCTGGTCGAGCGGCAGCGCGGTCGCTGCCATCATTAACGGCCTCATCAAATGGAAAATCTCCCATGCCGCGCGCTTTCTTCTTTTTCTCGTTGCGCTAACGATCATGGTGATTCCACTTCTCTTTGTTCATTCAATTGCGGCGCTAGCTATCGCACTCTTTTTTTCTGGCTTTGCAATCGCCCCGTTGCTCGTGAACGCTTACGGAATTGCCGAATCTGCAGTTCCTCCCGAGCAGATTACGCAGACTCTAAGCTGGGTCGTGGCAGGTATGCCTCTGGGCGGGGCTTTGGCCAGTGCGATTGCCGGCTGGACTATTGATAACTATGGCGCTCAGAGCGCTTATTGGGTCCCACTCGGATTTATGTGTGCTGCAGTTGTAGCCACGCTGCCTTACTTCACCACTTATAAGGCGCTCATCGGTTATTCTTCCAAACATGACTGAACTCAGATTCATCGATAAAAACGATGAGGGCACCCATCTGCGTCTTCATGATGGCGATGGCAATGATTTTTCACTCGTTATCAGTGACTCCTTGCGGGCAAGCATCAATCAGACACGCCTGGCATCTGTGCCCGAGACGGTCAGTGACTCGATTTCAATCAAGGAGATTCAACGCCGTTTACGTGCTGGCGAGCTGCCAGATAATCTAGCGCGTGAAAATAATATTTCACTTGAAAAGATTGATCGCTTCTCTGGTCCAATTCTTCAAGAGCGCATTTACATCATCGATCAGGCGCAACAGATTCCTATTCGCAAAGAAGGTGGGCGCGAACCTGTCACGCTTTTAGGCGTTGTAGTTTCTCGCCTTGCACCTCGCAACGTTGATTTAGCAGATCTTTCATGGCTGACGTGGCGCCATGAGGATGGAACATGGTCGGTCGAGCTCCATTATCCGAACAGCAGCGGTCGCGGAGTTGCAGTCTGGAACTTTGATCCCACTCGTCGCCTTGTGACTTCCCTTGATGAAAATGCTCGCTGGATGATGGGAGATGAACCGATTCCTCGACCAGCTCCGCAATCTGCTCCTGGGCTTGTCTACTCTGAATCAAATCACCCCTCGCTTCGTCAAAGTAACAACCCCGAAGTTGAAGTACCCCGACTTGCAGTTATACGCGAGCTCCCAGATGATGAGGCAACGCGCGATGGCGTTATTGCGCGGGCAAAAGTTCCAAGCTGGGATGAAATTATGTTTGGTATTAAACCAACTGAAGATCAGTAGCCTTTACTAATGATTGTCGATTCCGCTCTTTATCAAAACGGTAATCGCGTTCCTGGACCGTCAGACATCTCTGATTTAGTAGATATCGCACGAACCTCTGGTGGTTTTGTTTGGTTAGGACTTGCCTCCCCTACTCAAAGCGAGTTTGAACATATAGTTGGAGAGCTTAACTTTCACCCTTTGGCTGTCGAAGATGCGGTGCATGCCCAACAGCGTCCGAAGATTGAAGAGTACGAAGGATTAACATTTTTCACTTTAAAGACGGTTTTCTATAACGAGGCTAATAGCGCCATTTCTACTGGTGAATTAATCTGCTTTATTGAAAAAGAGTTCATCGTTATTGTGCGCCACGGGGAAGGTACCCCATTAGTTACAGTTCGCCACGAGATAGAGGCTAAGCCTGATTTTCTTAACCTTGGACCTTTTGCAGTACTTCATGCCGTGGTCGATCGCGTTATTGATGAATATACATTGATTGCGACCGAACTCGAAAACGATGTTATTAACTTAGAAACGAAAGTCTTTAGCGGAAAGCGACAGACCTTCTCTCAGGAAATCTACTTTCTCAAGCGTGAGCTCATTGAGTATCGACATGCTATTGAACCTCTCGTCATGCCACTGCAGAAGTTAGTCTCTGAAACATACACAGAGACTCCTGAAGCATTAAAGCCATTCTTTAGAGACACTCTCGACCATTTGCTTCGCGCCTGCGAACATGCATCGGGTATGGATTCACTTCTCACCACAGCTTTGCAGGCCGATTTAGCGCATGTACAGGTACGTCAAAATGAAGATGTTCGAAAGATCTCTGCATGGGTTGCACTGGCTGCCGGGCCAACAATGATTGCCGGCATTTATGGCATGAACTTTAAGTTTATGCCAGAGCTTGAATGGAGATTTGGTTATCCATTTGTGATTTCAATCGTTACTTCGCTGAGTGGCTTCCTTTTCTACAAATTCAAAAAGGCCCATTGGCTCTAAAACCTTAGCTTAATGTTGTTGTAAGTAAGCCGACCTGTGTTTCTATCTCGCTATCTGCTCCATGATGTCCAACCATGGATCCCTCTTTGTCGGCGCGCGTAGGATCAATTAACACAACTGTGCCTTTTGCCACCGCAATGATTTCTCCCATGCGATCCAAAGAATCAGCACTTACAACATCACCAAAGAGATTCTTTGCCAATGCTTGCTCGCGAGTATAAATATCTGCGCGATTGCCCAGATACTCCTGCCAAATGCCTGCAACATTAGTTCGAGCCTCGGGACTATCGTGATCGGAATTTAAATAGAGATGGCGCGCACGGGGTTCTCCACCAATGACTGCAATATTTTCTAGTAACGGGTTCTCATCACCCAAAACAACCTTTTCTCCAACGTTTATCATTCCGTGATCTGATGTTAGCCAAATACGTGTTCCCTGTGGCACTTCCTTCATAAGGCTTGCCAGCATCTGATCGATCATTACCAATGCAGCTAACCACTTATCACTACCAACACCGTCACTATGACCGGCTACATCTAAATCATTCATATAAAGATAGACAAAGGAGGGAGTCTTGCGCAATGCCTCCTTTGTTTGGGCAACTAAATCTGTTACAACATTTGCACCACGATATTCTGCGCCTCGAAAAACCGCGCGCGTGAAACCACTATTTTCATATCGTTTAGCGGCAACATGCGAAACGTTAATTCCCTCAGCCATGGCACGTTCAAATAACGTTGGCACAGGCTGCCAAATGATTGGATCTACGCGCTCATCCCATTTGAGCGCATTCAATATCCGACCACCACTGCGCGGGACTTGCACGGTGTAACCCAACATTCCATGCACACCGGGCAGGGTTCCGGTTGTTAGCGTGGCCAGACTTGTTGCAGTTGTTGATGGAAATGCCGTGCTCACAATGGCATGTTTGGCCAACCTTGAGATTGTCGGCATGTGATTGGCATAACTTTCCAAAACATCTGCACCAAAGCCATCAATCAGAAAAAGTATTTCTCTGCCCATAGGGCTCGATCCGGCATTGATCAGATCTTCTGCGGTAGAGAGCCCAAGGGATGAAAAGATTGAAGGAGTTATCTGCGATAAATGCACGTGCCTATCTTCTCATTACATCCGCTAAGGTTGTGCATGTGAAAAGCGCGATTAAGTACTCTGCCGAGGTTAGCGATGCAATTGCCTCAGGAAGAGCTCTAGTTGCCCTCGAGTCAACGATTATTAGTCATGGCCTGCCGCGACCCTCTAACTTAGAGGTTGCAATCGAGTGCGAAAGAATTATTCGCGACCATGGGGCCATTCCAGCGACTATCGCTCTCTTGGATGGTGTTGTACACGTTGGCCTTGAGCAAGATGAACTTGAGGCAATCGCAAATCGTGACGATATTTCCAAGGCTTCGATTAGAGATTTGGCCATCATTATTGCGCAGGGAAAGAGCGCGGCAACAACAGTTGCAGCAACGGCGCATATTGCTGCAATTGCCGGCATCAAGATTTTTGCTACTGGCGGTCTTGGTGGCGTGCACCGTGGCGCAAATGAGTCATTTGATGAATCAGCAGATCTAACGGCCCTATCCCAACTAGATATGACTGTTGTCTGTGCCGGAGTGAAATCAATTCTCGATGTTCATGCCACTCTTGAGCGACTTGAAACACTTGCCATAGGACTTGTCGGATACAAAACCAATCGTTTTCCAGGATTTTACTTAACTGATTCAGGATTTGATTTAGAGCATCGCGTAGATAGCGCCGATGAAATTGCCGCAATCATTAAAGCTCGATCGGCAATATCGACGCAGTTCAAAGCTTTGATAGTTACAAATCCTGTAAAGAAAGAGATGGCAAAAGCCCTCCACGATCAAATCTTGGCCGCTGGTTTAGCCAAGGCAGCACATGATGGAATCGATGGAAAGGCCGTGACTCCATTTCTTTTAGAGCATTTCCATAAGGCATCACACGGTGAGTCTCTTGCAATAAATACTGAAATTATTAAATCTAACTGTGCTTTAGCTGCAGAGATTGCCGTGGCACTGAAGTGAAGAAGATTCTGTGTATTGGTGATTTAGCTCTGGATGTTATTGCGCAGTTAAAAGAGGCTATCAACTACGGAAATGACACTGCCAGCCGAATCTCTACTCACCCAGGTGGGCAAGCGGCAAACGTTGCAACATGGATTACTCGCACTAACACTAAAGCTCAGTTAGTTGCTCGGGTGGGTAATGATCCAGTTGGCTTTGCTTTAGTCTCCGATCTCGATAAATATGGCGTTGAGCATTTGAATCTGATGCGCTCTGGCCGACCAACGGGTGTCGTTGTTATTTTGGTAGATGCTAATGGGGAGCGAACAATGTTTCCCGATAATGGTGCTAACGCAGATTTAGAGATAAGTGATCTACCTCCACTCGATGGCGTCGATGGCGTCTATATAAGCGGTTATGCCCTACTGGATTTCCGTAGTCGAGATGCCGTTTTGGGAATGATCAAAAAAGTAAAAGCGGCAGGCATCCCAATATTCTTCGATCCAACGACAACAGGGGCGATGAAGATTGTTCCGCTTGCCGAAGTTTTATCCTGGGTCTCTCTTATGGATGGCATCTTGCTCAACGCAGAAGAGGCACTCTACTTAGGTGATGCCATCGATATTGAGAGCGCAGAGGATAATTTGCGAAAGCACACACCACTTGTTGTCATCAAGCTCGGTTCACGAGGCGCGATGGCCGTCTTTAATGATCAATCGATTAGAGTCCCAGCGGTTACAACAAATGTCGTCGATACAACTGGTGCCGGAGATTCATTTGCGGCCGGTTTTATCCCAATGTGGCTTGAAACACGTGACCTTGAGAAGGCTCTTTCGGCTGGAACTGCGTTGGCTGCAAAGTGTGTTGCAACAGTTGGGGCGCGCCCTCCCCTGAATTAACCCATGTAGTTGGCACAATCTCCCCCATGGCAAAGACACCGACGAAGAGCAAGGCTAAGAAACCAACTGGTCCAAAACCTGGAGAGTATCCAGGCAAGATCGTTGATATCGATGTCTCCAAAGAAGTATCTGAATCATTTCTTGAGTACGCATACTCTGTAATTTATTCTCGAGCCTTACCTGATGCTCGTGATGGACTAAAGCCCGTGCATCGCCGCATCCTTCATCAGATGGCCGATATGGGTCTGCGTCCAGAGCGTGGACATGTAAAGAGCGCGCGTGTTGTCGGTGAAGTAATGGGTAAGTTGCACCCGCATGGTGACTCTGCAATCTATGACGCGCTTGTTCGTATGGCGCAATCATTTTCCATGCGCTTGCCGCTTATCGATGGTCATGGAAACTTTGGCTCACTCGATGCCGGACCTGCCGCGATGCGTTATACCGAAGCCCGCCTTGCTCTTGCAGCCATGGCGATGGTTGCAGAGGCCGATGAGGACACCGTTGATTTCGGTCCTAACTACGATGGCCAACTCTCAGAACCATTAGTGCTACCTGCCGCGTATCCCAACCTGCTTGTTAACGGTGGCTCTGGAATCGCAGTTGGAATGGCTACAAATATGGCCCCTCACAACTTGGGCGAAGTTATCGCTGCAACTAAGTTCTTGATTGAAAATCCAACTGCCACTCTTAAACAGTTGATGAAATATATACCGGGACCAGATTTTCCAACGGGCGGCGAACTAGTTGGTCTAGAAGGTGTGCGCGAGGCATATGCCACAGGCAAAGGATCATTTAAAGTCCGCGCGAGTGTCGAAATCGAAAAAGTAAGCTCACGCAAAGTGGGAATCGTCATTAAAGAGCTCCCCTTTACTATCGGGCCCGAAAAAGTAGTCGAACGTATTGCAGCCCTTGTAAAGGCAAAGAAGATTCAGGGTATTAGCGACATCATCGATTTAACCGATGGCCAAACTGGTACTAACGTCGTCATCGAACTCAAAAATGGCTTTGAGCCTGAAAAAGTTCTTGAGCAGCTCTACGCTCTGACTCCAATGGAAGATGCATTTTCAATCAACGCCGTGGCTTTAGTAAAGGGCCGCCCGCAAACACTTGGTTTAAAAGAGCTTCTTAAAGTATTTATTGAGCACCGCATTGAAGTAGTCCGCCGCCGTAGCGAGTACCGTAAAGCCAAGGCTCAAGCACGCCTGACTTTAGTTGATGGTCTCTTAAAGGCTATTATCGATATCGATAAGGTTATTAAGATCATCCGCGGCAGCGATGATGCAGCAACGGCCAAAGAAAAACTCATGAAGGATTTCAAGTTAAATGACGAGCAGGTCACATATATCTTGGATATGCCACTTCGTCGTTTGACCAAGATGAGCAAATTAGAACTTGAAACCGAGCAGAAAGAACTTAAATCGATAATCGCCGAGCTCACTAAACTGCTCAAAAGCGAAGATGCCATCAAGACACAGGTCTCTGATGAGTTAACTGCCGTATCTAAGTCATTTGCTACGCCTCGTAAGACGAGAATTGGTGCTGCTTAAACTCGGCTAGAATACGGTGTGATTTCAACCCAAGCTCTCGAACTACGCGCTGGTGCCCGCCTGCTTGTTAAAGGCGTGACCGTGCGTATTAATAGCGGGGATCGCATCGGTTTTGTTGGTCGAAACGGTGCCGGTAAATCAACACTTGCCAAGGTCTTAGCTGGAGAGACGATGCCCGCTGGTGGCGCCGTTAATCGCACAGGAAAAATCGGCTACCTTCCGCAAGATCCTCGCACGGGCGATGAGCCAGGCTCTGTTATCGAACGCATTTTGTCGGCCCGAAATTTGGATCAAATTTCACATCGCATGCGACAGGTTGAAGAAGAGATGTCGACGACTGAGGGCGAGGCCCTTGAAAAAGCAATGGATAGATATACCCGCGTTGAGCACGAGTTCAGTGCCGCCGGCGGATATGCGGCCACCGCAGAGGCTGAAGCTATTGCAACTTCTCTTGGCGTGACCGAGGCCGTCTTTGGCCATGAACTTTCAACGCTATCTGGCGGTCAACGCAGGCGAATTGAACTGGCACGAATCTTGTTCAGTGGCGCCGAAACACTTTTGCTCGATGAGCCAACTAACCACTTAGATGCTGAATCCATCATTTGGTTGCGTGATTTTCTAGCCAAGTATTCAGGTGGTCTTGTCATCATCTCTCACGATGTTAATTTGATTGAAACCGTTGTAAATAAAGTCTTTTACTTAGATGCTAACCGTAACGTCATCGATGTTTATAACTTAGGCTGGAAAGCATATTTACTACAGCGCGAACAAGATGAGCACCGTCGTAAGAAAGAGCGCGCTAACGCTGAAAAGCGTGCCGAGATTTTGCAGAAGCAGGGCGAAAAGATGCGCGCTAAAGCATCTAAGGCAACAGCTGCCCAAGGCATGTTACGTCGTGCTGAAAAACTTCGTTCTGGACTTGAAGATGTTCGCGTTAATGACAAAGTTGCACGTCTGCGCTTTCCAACCCCTGCCCCATGCGGTAAGACTCCCCTATCGGGTGAAGAGCTTTCAAAATCCTACGGATCCCTCGAAATCTTTACCGACGTTTCATGTGTTATCGATAAGGGATCACGCGTTGTCATTCTTGGTCTTAACGGTGCGGGTAAGACCACACTTCTTAGAATTCTGGCCGGTGAACTTGAATCTGACACAGGTACTGTCGAACATGGTCATGGTCTAAAGATCGGTTACTACGCCCAGGAGCACGAGGGCTTGGACTTTGAACGCACAGTTCTAGAGAACATGATGTCGGCGACACCTGATCTGCGTGAACCTGAGGCACGCAATACTCTCGGTTCATTCCTCTTCATCGGCGATGATGTTCATAAGCCAGTTAAAGTCTTATCAGGTGGAGAACGAACTCGTCTTGCCTTAGCCGTTCTTGTTGTATCGGCTGCCAACGTTTTACTTCTTGATGAGCCAACAAATAACTTAGATCCAGCATCTCGTGCAGAGATCCTTGGCGCATTAAGTGAGTATCAAGGCGCAGTAATCATGGTTAGCCACGATGAGGGCGCAGTTCAATCTCTTAAGCCTGAGCGGGTTATTTTGTTGCCAGATGGCGATGAGGATCTATGGAAAGAGGAGTATTTCGACTTAGTCTCTATCGACTAACCCTTCGAAATTTTTACGGTGTCCCCGGAAGCCGAAAGTTGGCTTACAGTAATTTTGACACCACCAACAGTTATTGAGTCCCCAGCATGGAGAGCGGCATCTTCAAAGTTTGGATCTGTAGAACCAACTCGCTTTTGGATTTCATATCCACCACCGAGTTGCCCCTTTTTCATATCGACGGTGTAGACCAATACGCCCTCACGGTTTGCGGGAATGTTATCCAGGCTTTCACTTTTGCGAGATTCAATTACTAAAATTTTCGATGATGAAATCGGAACCATAATTGTTTTTACTTCTTTGTCTTGACGCACGATTGGTGAAATCTTTGTCGAAACACCAGCGGTAGTTAGGGCGTTCATCTCAACACAGTTCACTTGCGACTGTGGTAGCCATCCTTGTAGGTAGCGATCCCATGCACCTAATTCGATCGCATTATTTGACCAACTCATCGCCATGATTCCCCAGTATCCCAACGATTGGGATGCGTGGTTTAGGTCCTCGTCATAGAGACCAAAAGCATGGCCAGTTTCGTGTGCCATCCACTTCCATGTTCCGCCCTTAATTCCATTATTTTCGACGTAATACATATCGGCGCCACCAGTTGCGCCATTTAAAATCACCCCGTTGCTTATCCAATGCGGGGACGTTATCGCCGGACCCCAACCCATATTCGCCATTGGCATCTCTTTAGGAACTAAGAAATAGACCGCGTCATATCCGCTGTAATCAATAGCTCCATCTGTGAGTGAAATTATCGCATTGAGATACCCAGCAACATCGCCGGCTCCAACCGATCCACCAGTGCCGTACTTTGTCGAGGAGAAAGGAGCATGAATCCAACTTGAAACAATATCGAAATCAAATGCAACCGCGCCATAAGACTGCTTGAAATAGAAATCGCGAACTCCAGTTGCAATAGTGGAGAAATAAGAAACAGTATTATCTTTACCTTGGATATCAGTAAAATCAACTGGAACTATGAGCGATTTTATATGGCCCGACGATGGCAATCTCTGAGCTATTTTTGGAAACCCCGCCGATAGGTCTACTTGAATTCCCCGATTAGGTGTTACCTGATCCACTAATTGACAGGCAGAAGCTGGTTTGAAAGAAGAGACTGGAATACTCCCAAGAGCCACAATTTTCTTTTGCAAATCGGCCAACATTGGATTTATCGCTGACTGTAAATCAAGAGTTACCGCAACAACCCCTGATGAATTTGCTGCTCTATCGGCAACAGTTACGCCAGTACTAGCGACGGTAACTTTGTAAGCCTTCCTTTTGAAAACCGTCGCCATTCCACTTGGTTCGGTAATATCAAATAAGTAGGTGCCATTTTCAATCGTGACATAGAAAGAACCATCACTATTCCCTGGGTAGTACTTGCAAGGATTGTTTCCAAGACAAATGAAAGCTGCCGCTCTTGAAAGTCCTTTAGCTGGATCTCTCGGATCTGATATCCATAGCTTGACATTGGTGCCGGCTGGAGCCGTTTGTAGCGATTCTGGTACTGAAATATTGGCTAAAGGATCAGAACTTAAATTCAACGCTCCAAGGTTTTTTGGGTAGGCCCTTGGAGTAAGAAGAACTAATGATTCATTCATTGTTGGCGTTGGCGTTGCAGAAGGCGTTGGAGTCGGTGTGGGCGTTGGAGTCGGTGTGGGCGTTGGCGTTGGAGTTGGCGTTGGAGTTGGCGTTGGCGTTGGAGTTGGCGTTGGAGTTGGAGTTGGCGTTGGCGTTGACGTTGGCGTCTTAACTACTACGCCTTTGCCCCACACAAGTTTTTTGCCGGATTTGATACACGTAAATTTCTTGCCGGCGGCAGTTGAGGTAAGCCCGGCTTTTGAGCAGAGAGCACCTGCCTTAGGGGTTGCAGCCAGACTTATTGGAGAGGTTATTGACGCGAAAAATAGGCATAAAGTAATAACAAGAGCTCTCCGGCGCATATGACGAGGATAGAGTCAATGCAGATTAAAGCAAGGGTAGGGCGCGTATCAACCCAACCTTTTATGCGTCGATGTGGTCGCGATCGATTTCTGCGTTAGCGATGAACTCTTTACGTGGGGCAACATCGCTGCCCATCAATAGCTCAAACATAGCCTCGGCTGCCGTTGCATCAGAGACTGTGATTCGGCGCAACGTGCGTGCATCTGGATCCATGGTCGTCTCGCGCAGTTGATCTGCATCCATTTCGCCAAGACCTTTATAGCGCTGAATCGGCTCTTTCCATTTCTTGCCATTTTTCTTTAAGTCAGCGGTGATGTTCTTCATCTCATCATCGCTATATGTATAAATGTATTGGCCTTTTTTGCCTCCTCCACCCATTACTTCAATGCGATGAAGTGGTGGAATGGCTGCAAATACTCGGCCCGAATCGATAAGTGGTCGCATATAGCGATACATCAAAGTCAGCAATAAACAGCGAATATGCGCACCGTCAACGTCGGCATCAGACATCAAAATTACTCGACCGTAGCGGGCCTCATCGAGCTCAAAGGACTTACCAGAGCCGGCACCGATGACTTGAATAATCGATCCGCACTCTTTATCTTCGAGCATCTGCGATAACGATGCCTTTTGAACATTTAGGATTTTTCCGCGGATCGGCAAAATTGCTTGGAACTCACTATTTCGTGCAGCCTTGGTCGTACCAAGTGCCGAATCACCTTCTACGATAAACAATTCAGTACGCGTGACATCCTCTGAGCGGCAATCTGAGAGCTTTGTAGGAAGCGATGATGACTCAAGTGCGTTTTTGCGTCGTTGTAAGTCCTTATGCGCACGTGCGCTGATTCGTGTGCGCGATGCTGCAGCGATTTTTTCTAGAACTAAGCGACCGTTAGCTTTATCGATGCGCTTTGTCGTGTTGAAATACTCTTTCATCTTTTCAGCGACAACGGCTGAAACTATTCGGGTTGCAGCTGCCGTTCCAAGTACTTCCTTAGTCTGGCCCTCAAACTGTGGCTCTGACATTCGTACGGTTATGACAGCGGTCATTCCTTCGAGGATGTCATCTTTAATAACATCGGCCTCTTTGTTGGCAAGAGTCTTAGTTGATCGAAGCGCCTCGTTAATCACCTTAACGAGTGAGCGTTCAAAGCCAAGTACGTGGGTTCCACCCTTAGGGGTTGCAATAATATTTACAAAAGAGCGCTGGGTTGTTTCAAAACCATTGCCCCACTTCATCGCAATATCAACTTCCATATCGCGCTCAACCTCAGTTGAAAC
>CAXNCU010000010.1:0-22396 GCA_964200985.1 Candidatus Planktophila sp. | reverse complement strand
TTTTTTGCGAAATGGCTTCAGAGCGGACGGGTCACGCGTCACTACAAAATGATCAGCTCCCATCGATTTTGCATCGATTTCTTTATCGGGGGAGTGAGAGAAAACGGTGACTTCTGCCCCCATAGCGTGAGCAAACTTAACTCCCATGTGTCCCAAACCTCCAAGACCCATGACAGCTACCTGCATTCCAGCTCTTGCTCCCCATTTTTTCAGTGGTGAGTACAGAGTAATTCCAGCACATAAAAGCGGAGCGACACCTGCTAAATACAGGTTTGAAGGGATGTGAACGGCATAGTCCTCGTTGATAACAAAATTATTTGAATAACCACCGTAAGCGACCGTCTTTCCGTCGCGCTCTAAAGTGTTATATGTACCAGTCATTCCATTGACACAATACTGTTGAAGCCCTGCAAGACAGCTTGCGCACTTACGGCATGAATCAATAAATACGCCAACGCCAATCAGATCCCCAACGGCGAACTTTGTGACTGAACTTCCTATTGCAGATACAACACCGGCAATCTCATGACCAGGGACCATTGGAAATATGGCCGGTCCCCATTCTTCTCGAACCTGATGAATATCGGAGTGGCATATACCGGCATAAGCAATATCTAGGGCTACATCGTTACTACCTAAATCACGGCGTTCAAAGCTAAATCTTGTTAGTTGTGCGCCGGCGCTTAATGCGGCAAGTCCCTGAGATTTCATGTGTTTACTCCTTAAATGGAAGAGGTTGCGAGGATACGTGAGCAGCTCTGGATGCGCGCGCCGTAACTTGGCGCATATGGTGTCGACGGCAAAGAACTTCATATGCTATTTCTGCGCCCGGTATTACATCGCCAACAACGACCTGCTCGCCTGTTACAACCATCACGCCGCCCGATGTACGGGCATTGTGTGTTGCTCGTGACCCGCACCAGCACAAGGCTTCGACCTGTAAAGCGTGGACGCGATCTGCAAGTTCAATCAATCGAGCAGATCCTGGAAAGAGCAGGGTTTGAAAATCTGTAAGAATTCCAAAAGCAAATACGTCGATGCCCAATCCATCGACGATTTTAGCCAACTGTTCGATTTGGGCACGCTCATAGAACTGAGCCTCATCGCAGACGATGTAATCAATACGATCACCTGCCGATAGATGGTCTACGACATGTTTGTGCAGATCCATGCCGGGGATAACTTCAATGGCGGGTGAGGAGAGTCCTAAACGTGATGAGATCACACCACTTCCGGCGCGATCTTTGTTTGTGAATATCACGCCACTTCGGCCACGACTGTGATGATTATGTGCAGTCTGCAAAGCAAGTGTGGACTTGCCGCTATCCATAGTCCCGCAGTAATAGATTAACTCAGCCATACAAACTATCTTGCCATATCTTTAGGCAAAGAGACCCTTACCTTTTAACGCCCTCTCGAGCTGCGGCAATAAATGAACTGCCATCGCTACAGATATATGGGATGCATCACGATATGCAACTATTGAATCGACGATGGCCGGGCAGTAGGAGGTACAAAGCCATGGAGTTGGATCGATGACTTCAAAACCTTTTACGACGCTAACGATCGACTTCTCGGATTGATTGCACTGGCTCGAATCTCGCGAGGCCAGACATGAGGGTATATCGCGTGAGGGATGAGGAGTGTCGCTGATATAAATCAGGTGAGGGCTCGATCCCTTCAGCGAACTCAGAAGTCTCTTTTGACCCGCACTCCACCATTTGGCACGATCATTATTGCCCGCGCGAGGCGTGTAGTACTGGAAACTACTCACGAATACCGCGGCTGGCTGGATATCTTTTATTCGAGCTATCGAATTTTCACGCCACTTTTCGCAGTGAACATTTTTGAAAGCGCCTTGATCCGGACGAGGTGAGTCAACTGATGGACAGGCCGACTTGGTGAAAGAGATCAACTTCATGGATTTCTTAATTGCCAGTTTCTCAAGAGTCGGGAACCACTGAGCTGCATGTGAATCGCCATAAAGGACAATCGTCACTGATGAACTCTTATCACCATAAGTACAGTAGCCCGATTTCGTTTCTCCATAATTAACATGACAACCATCGCCATACACGACTGGTTTGGACATGACTTGGGTCAAATCAAAACTGTATGGGCGATCTCCCTTAGTTGCGATAACCGATGTTGCAGTAGTTGAAATGAGAATTCCGATCACGAGCGAGGCGACGGTGGTACTCAAAGCAGCGGTATAGAGCCTCTTTGGCGCAATCTTGACATGTCGGAGGGGCTCTTCTATAAATCTATTTGTCAGATGTGCTAAAACAACAGTCAGTCCGATGCAGGCAAAACGCTCCATGACGTGTAAAGGTCGACCTAGTGCGCTGCTCGGTAGAACAAGGGCTGGCCAATGCCATAAGTAAAGAGGGTATGAAATCTTTCCGAGCCACTGTGAAATGCGATTATTCGAAAGGTGATTAAACACGGGTGGCCACTTCGAAATACTGGCTATCAATATTGCAGTACCCACAACTGGAAGTAATGCATTGATACCAGGGAATGCGGTGTTGTCGTTGAAGTTAAAGGAGGCGACAAGAATTGCCGACAGGCCAAGCCACGGTAATAAGCGGTGTTTAAATAGATTGACTGGAATGAATAGAAGTAACGCACCAATACCAAGTTCCCATGCGCGAGTTGGCAATGAATAGAAGGCCCATATTGGAGAGGTTTGAGTTTGGTATATCGAGAGAATAAGCGAGAGAGCCGTAATCGCTGAGATACCCATTAGCACCGCGCGTTTTCCTAAGCGAGCCAAGAGAATCATTAGTATCGGCCAAATCAAGTAGAACTGCTCTTCAACTGCTAGTGACCAATAGTGAATAAACGGCGAAGGGGTTGCATTCAGATTTTGGTAATCATTCTCCCACCAAGCAAATAAGTAGTTAGAGATATAAGCAGCAGCTGCAAAGAGATCTCTACCGAGTGCATCTCGTGTGATTGCAGGCAAAACAAACCATCCGACCAAAGCTGTAGAAAAAAGTACGAAGACCGATGTCGGCAACAAGCGCTTTATGCGGCGCTGATAGAAAGCTGCGAGGTTGAGACGGCCGCTACTCTCTATTTCACGCAGAATTAAACCTGTTATTAAGTAACCAGAAATAACATAGAAAATATCAACGCCGATGAATCCACCAGGAACTAAACGTGCGTGAAAGAGAGTTACTACGATTGCAGCGAACGCGCGCAACCCTTGAATCTGGAGTACACGCACTTTTATGTAACTATCAGAGTAGAGATATCAATGCCTGGGAACTTGCTAGTAACATTTTCTCTTCCTGGAAGATCTGCAATCTCAATGAGGGCAAGAACATGCACAACCGTGCCGCCACTACGATGGATCAAATCAATTGCGGCACAAATCGTTCCGCCCGTGGCTAACACATCATCGATGAGCAGAACTTTGGATCCTTCTGCTATCGCATCGGTATGAATTTCGAGAACGTCGCTGCCATACTCGAGGCCATAACTTTGCGAAATAACAGTATGTGGCAGCTTTCCAGCTTTACGGATAGGAATAAATCCAGAGCCAAGAGAATGAGCAACGGCTGAGGCGAAGATGAAGCCCCGTGCCTCGATTCCAGCGATCAATGTTGCGCCATTGCCAAAAGTGGCAAAATTTTCGGTCACAGCACTAAAGGCTTCGCCATTTGCAAGGAGTGGAGTGATGTCCTGGAACCGAATACCAGGCTTGGGATAATCAGGAATTTCACGGATGAGCGAAAGGGCTTCATCTATCTGCATGTGTCCGAGAGGAGACTTGAACTCCCAATCCCTTGCGGGAACTAGCACCTCAAGCTAGCGCGTCTGCCAATTCCGCCACCCGGACTGAGTGAAGGGTAAGGATAGCAATTCGATGAGAGAATGGCGAAATGACCACTAATGCCCATCTTGAAGGCGAAGTGATCCAAATATGCCAAGAGCTCATCCGCATCCCTAGCGTTAATTTTGGTGAGGGTAAGGGAAATGAGAGAGAGGTTGCAGATTACGTTGTCGCCTCTCTGGCCGAGGTTGGAATTGCGTCAACGGTTTATGAATCAGCTCCCGGTCGATGCAATGTCATTGCGAGAATTAATGGTCGTGACTCCACTCGTCCAGGGTTGGTAGTTCATGGGCACTTAGATGTTGTACCAGTTAATGCAGATGACTGGAGCGTTGATCCCTTTTGTGGAGACATTATCGACGGCATGATTTGGGGCCGTGGTGCTGTAGATATGAAAGGCATGGACGCCATGATCCTTGCAATCCTTCGCAAGTGGGGTCGAAATGGTTACGTTCCACCGCGCGATATTGTTGTAGCATTTTTTGCCGATGAAGAGGCTGGAAGTATTTTTGGATCCCGCTGGATGGTCGACAATCACCCAGAGCTATTCGCTGGATGTAATCAAGCAATATCCGAAGTAGGTGGCTTTTCAGTTACTTTGAAAAACGGAAAACGCTTGTACCCAGTGCAATCGGCTGAAAAGGGTTATCACTGGATGCGATTAACTGCCACGGGTCTAGCGGGACATGGTTTGATGATTAACGAAGAAAACGCAGTTAGCGCCGTAGCCGAAGCTGTGACAAAGATCGCGGCCCACGTATGGCCTCAAAAATATACTCAAACAGTCAAGGAGTTCTTTGCAACCGTCGCCAAAACTGCGCAGAAACCTATCGACATGAAGGATTTTCGACCACTTTTAACTGAGTTGGGATCGGCTTCGCGAATGATTAGAGCAACTTTGCAACACACTGCTAATCCAACGATGCTTGAAGCGGGTTACAAGGCAAATGTGATTCCTCAATCGGCATCTGCCGTTATCGATGGACGCTTTCTTCCGGGTTTTGAGGATGAGTTTCAAGAGACCCTCACAAATATTGTGGGACCACATATAGAGATAACGACAATTGCAAAAGGTGCTGGTCTTGAATTTCCTTTTGATGGTCCGATTGCGACCGCAATGCATAACGCTTTGTTGATGGGCGATCCAGAGGGAGTTCCAGTTCCATTTCTTATGGGAGGTTTCACTGACAATAAATCCCTAGCCAAGCTTGGGATCGAAGGTTATGGATTTGCCCCATTGCTCTTGCCTCCTGATTTGGATTTCATGTCGCTCTTTCACGGTGTCGATGAACGAATCCCCGTGGATGGATTGACTTTCGGAGTAAGAGTTTTAGAGAATTTTCTCGAAAACTGCTAAATCAGCTACTTTGGCAGGTTCGGAGTTGAGCATCTACCAGTTCCGCCACCCGGACTGGGTGAGGGGCTAAAGAGAGCAATTTGATGAGAGAATGGCGAAATGACGACTAGAAGCCTTATTGAAAACGAAGCCATCCAGATCTGCCAGGATTTAATCAGAATTCCAAGCGTTAACTTCGGGGATGGCAAGGGCGATGAAAAGGCCGTCGCGCAGTACGTTGTTAAATCTCTTGCTGAGGCGGGAATTGAATCAACAATCTACGAATCAGCACCAGGCCGCTGCAATGTAATGGCGAGAATAAAAGGCTCTGATTCGACAAGACCTGGATTAGTCGTACATGGACACATAGATGTAGTGCCGGCAAATGCCGACGATTGGAGTGTTGATCCATTCTGTGGCGACATCATCGACGGAATGATTTGGGGTCGTGGCGCGGTAGACATGAAGAACATGGATGCGATGATCCTGGCAACTGTCAGGCAATGGTCCAGAGATGGTTATATCCCACCGCGTGACATCGTTTTGGCTTTTTTTGCCGATGAAGAGGCCGGAAGTATTTTCGGTTCGCACTGGTTAGTCGATAATCACCCTGAGCTCTTTGCTGGTTGCTCTGAAGCAATATCTGAGGTTGGTGGATTTTCAGTCACGGTTGGAAACGGTAAGCGCCTCTACATGATTGAAACTGCGGAAAAGGGAATTCACTGGATGAAGTTAACGGCCCAAGGCCGCGCAGGTCATGGCTCGCTAATGAATGATGAAAACGCGTTAACGAGATTGACCGAGGCCGTTGCAAAGATTGGTAACCATCAATGGCCTCAGCGTTATAGCACAACGGTAAAGGCACTTTTCAAACGTGTAGCAAGTGCGTCAGGAAAAGTTTACGATGAGAAGGATTTGCGTCCTTTACTTTCTGAAGTTGGCTTTGCTGCTCGCATGATAGGTGCAACACTTCAAAACACTGCAAACCCAACTATCTTGGAGGCAGGCTATAAAGCAAATGTAATTCCTGGCTCTGCAAGTGCGGTGATTGATGGTCGTTTTATCCCTGGATTTGAAGATGAGCTGAATGAAACGATTCGCTCTCTTATCGGACCGCACATAAGTGTTGAAACTATTACGCGCGATAAAGCACTGGAGGTGCCTTTCGAGGGCGATCTTGTAGATGCCATGTGTCATGCCATTCTTAAGGAGGATCCGGAAGCGATTCCTGTTCCGTATTTGATGAGCGGTGGAACAGATAACAAGGCCTTGGCAGAGCTCGGCATCATTGGGTATGGCTTCTCACCTTTGAAATTAGATGAAGATTTCGACTTCATGGCGATGTTTCATGGTGTTGATGAGCGTGTACCAGTTGAGGGTTTAACTTTCGGAGTACGTGTACTAAAAGATTTCCTCGAAAACTCTTAAGCGCTTACGTCGTTGAGTGCGCTTCGAAGAATATCTGGGAGCGATATCTCTTCGCTCTTTAGTACTCCGCGTAATTGAGCTCCAGTTCGAGCACCGATAATCGCGCTAGTAACTCCTGGTGCATCCCTTACCCATGCGAGGGCAACTTCAAGGGGCGAATATCCAAGACCGCCGGCGGCAACTGCCACCGCCTCTACGATTCTTGAACTACGAGAATCTAAATAGGGCTCAATGTGTTTAGCAAAGTGAGGCGCTGCGCCACGTGAATCACTTGGAACTCCATTTCGATACTTGCCCGTTAAAACACCACGAGCAAGCGGTGCCCATGCAAGAAAACCAACACCACAATCTTGAGCGCACTCAAGGAGCTCTATCTCTATATCTCGATTAAGAAGTGAATACTCCGATTGAATGCTGGTGATTGGTGCTTTCATTGAGTTTGACTGCTGCTTTGTCGCCGCTCTTGCTAACTGCCATCCTGCATAGTTGCTCACACCAACATAACGAGCACGCCCAGTTGTATATGCATAGTCGAGAGCTGCCAATGTTTCATCTAGAGGAGTGTTGCAATCCCAAGCATGTATCTGCCAGATATCAACAAAGTCAGTTCCCAAACGAGCTAAGGATTTATCAAGCTCTGAAATCAATGTCTGGCGGGATGCGTCGACGTTTCTTTGGCCATCTTGAAAACTTAGCCCCGACTTAGTTGCAATTACTAACTCATCGCGGTTGACGAGTGTTCCAACTAATCCACCAATCACTCTTTCACTATCACCATCCCCATATGTATTTGCCGTGTCTATGAAATTGCCGCCTGCATCTAAGTAAGCCCGGCACTGATCTGCCGCTTCATGTTCATCTGTATCTCGTCCCCACGTCATGGTTCCAAGACCCAATCGCGAGAGCATCAACCCGCTATTGCCCGCTCTGCGCATTTCCATGGTGCGACCTTAGCAAGGCGCTCTATGAAAAGCTGCGATAGCCTTAGCTTTATGCAGGTAGTTTTGATTCGACATGCCCATTCCGAGGCCAATGCCAAGGGCATACTTTCTGGACGAATCTCTGGAGTTCATTTATCTCCGGCTGGAATGAAACAGGCCCAAGAGCTATCGACCAGACTTGGAGCGATAAAAGTCGCACAGCTTCGAATCAGTCCGCTGGAGCGTTGTATCGAAACGATTTCTCCCTGGTGGGAGACTGTAGGTAAGAAAAGTAATTCGGGTGTAGAAATCCTCCAAGATAACGATCTTATTGAAGTTGATTATGGAAAATGGAGCGGGAAGAAATTAGCTCTTCTATCAAAAAATAAACTCTGGAAGACTGTGCAAAATAATCCAAGTGGCATGTACTTTCCATCGGGTGAAGGTTTGGCGCAGATGCAAGAACGGGCGATGCGCGCAGTTCATGGTGCAATTGAATCTAAGAGAAAAGGCGCTACCGTCCTAGTCAGCCACGGAGATGTAATTAAATCTATAGTGGCCTCGGCCCTTGGACTACATCTTGATGGCTTTCAACGCATTGTTATCGATCCAGCCTCTGTTTCCATCATTGACTTTAGCGGCGATAGCCCTCGAATCATCCTTCTTAATGATTCCCGTGCGAATCTGGAGAGCTTTATAAACGCTCCGTACAGAAAGCGTAATCTTTTGGGCGGGGGAGCCGGCAAGTGAGCTTTCTTTTTGACTCCGTCGATCGATTTGTTGCAGGAACCGTCGGGCAGCCGGGGGAGAGGGCCTTTTTTATACAAGCCAAAAGCGGAGTTCGTCTAGTAACGGTCGCGCTAGAGAAGGCTCAAGTGGCCGCCCTTGCTCAGAGGCTGGAAATAGTTGTGAGTGATTTACGTAAGAATGGGCTTTCGCGTCTTATATCCTCTGAATCTAGAGATGATGCACCACTTGATACCCCTATTGAGCCGGAGTTTGAAGTCGGTGCGATCTCCATGGCATGGGATGAAACTCAATCTTTGATGATTGTAGAGCTTTTCGAAATTACTTCGGAGGAGGAAGAGCCGGATAACCGCCTAAGAGTTTCGTTGAATCTATCTGAGTGTGATTCATTTGTTAAGAGATCAAAGGCGCTTATTGGCGCAGGTCGATTGCCCTGTCCATTCTGTGCAATCCCCATAGATCCCCAAGGCCACCTCTGTCCGAGGGCAAATGGTTATCGACGATAAATCCCTTCTTCTCACCAACGGGGAGTTAATCGTGACTGGACGGTTAGTCGATGCCTCCAATGCCACTTTATTTGGGCAGGTTACTCATGGCGAAGAGTCAATGAACTGTATTTATAAACCAATAGCAGGAGAGCGGCCCCTGTGGGATTTCCCAGAGGGAGCTTTAGCTCATCGAGAGTATGCAGCATACGTTTTGAGCGATCGTTTAGGGTTCGATGTTGTTCCATTGACTATTTTGCGCGATGGTCCATATGGATTTGGAATGGTGCAAGAGTGGATTGATATAGACGAGAGCATAGATCTCGCTCATTTTTTTTCAAGTGATGACCCCGCCCTTCGTTCCATGGCTATTTTCGATGCGATTATAAATAACACTGATAGAAAAATTGGTCACCTACTTCCGAGCCCATCGGGACATTTGTATGGATGTGATCATGGCGTCACATTTCATTCACATGACAAGCTGCGCACAGTGCTCTGGCAATGGTCGGGGGATGCCTTAACCGATGTCGAACTCTCGATGCTTAGAGCAACTCTGAAGAAGTTAGATGACGAGATCGATCTCTCACCATATTTGACTCAAGAGGAACTACTGGCGCTTACATTGAGAGTCCAGCGATTAATTACGACGGCGGTAATGCCTACTCCAAATCCTGATTGGCCAGCCGTCCCATGGCCTGCATTTTAGAGCGGCATTAACTAGGATGAGAAGGTGAAATCCTGGGAGAGCGTCGACATTCCAAAGCTGGATAAAGCCATTAACCTCCCCGGGCTGTATCTGACAAATTCGCAATCAGGTGTCAAAGAGTTGGTTCCGCTTAAATCTACCTACCGAATGTATGTCTGCGGAATAACTCCATACGACGCCACACATTTAGGCCACGCTGCAACCTATTTAACTTTTGATTTAATTAATAGATTTCTTCGCGCACAAGGCGCCAAGGTCAATTATGTTCAAAACATCACCGATATCGATGATCCATTACTTGAGAGAGCTAAACGCGATGGCGTCGATTGGAAAGATTTAGCGACTTCGCAAATAAATCTTTTTACAAACGATATGGTAAATCTGCGCGTTATTCCGCCTACGCATTACATCGGAGCTGTAGAAGCAATTCCTTTGGTAGTGGAGGCAATTGAGGATTTACAGAGAATAGGTTCGATCTATCCTGTCGATAAGGATTTCTATTTTTCAAACTCTCCGGCTTCAACTTTTGGGGCCCTTTCTCACCTAAGCCGTTCTGAAATGGAGGTTATTTTCGCCGAGCGCGGAGGTAATCCAAAACTGCCGGGTAAGTTGGATTCTCTAGACTGCCTTGTTTGGATGTCGCAACGAGAGGGCGAGCCTGGCTGGCCATCGAGTTTTGGAGTGGGTCGCCCTGGCTGGCATATCGAATGCACAGCAATTGCAATTGAGTATCTACAACCTGAACTTAGTGAAGAGACACTCATTGATATACAGGGTGGCGGAAGTGACCTGATCTTTCCGCACCATGAGATGTGTCGCTCCCAAGCAAAGATTCTTACGGGTAAAGAGTTAGCGGCTAACTACGTCCACGCCGGAATGATTGGTCTCGATGGCGAGAAGATGAGTAAGAGTCTAGGAAATTTAGTTCTAGTTTCTACCTTAGTTGCAAGAGGCGTTGATCCTATGGCAATACGTCTTGCGTTAATGGGTGATCATTATCGAATTGATCGAATGTGGAGCGATGAGATTTTGGCACGCGCCGAGAGTTCAATGATGAGATTAAGGCAGGCCCTTTCTTTAGACACTGTTGCCAATACTGATGAGGTTGAGAAATCGATTATCAACGCATTGGCCGATGATCTAAGCACTGGTGAAGTAGTTAAGGCGATAGAAGCTTGGGTAGCAGCAACCCTGAGCGGCGCTTATGGGGGAGATAAAAAGGGATTCGTGGATTACCTAGATGCACTTCTTGGCTTAAAACTCTAGTCTGTCCGGCGGCGTCGTAAATAGCGTTCAAACTCTTTTGCGATCATCTCTCCTGAGACTTCCGGGATATCGGTTGCATCCTTAGATTTCTCTAGATCATTGATATATTCGGCAATATCACTATCTTCTTTTGCTAAATTATTAATATCAACTTCCCATGAATCCGCCGAGGCTGCCAAATCATTTTGCGGAATTGCGATGGTTGATAGATCTTCGAGTGCATGTATCAACGACAGAGATACTTTTGGCGATGGCGCACTCGAGGCATAGTGGGGGACAGGAGCCCACATCGATATCGATTCGATTCCTCGTCGTAGGCAACCATCGTGGATTACGCTGAGAATGCCAGTTGGTCCCTCGTAAGTAGAAATCTCGATATTTAGCTGTGCAGCCAGCTTTGGAGAGACGGTACTTAGATTGATAGTAATTGGTCTAGTGTGCGGAATATCTGACAATAAAGATCCTAATGTTACGACCATGGATATCTCAAGGTCATCGGCTAAATCTAAAAGTTCACGTGCAAATGTCTTCCATTTCAATGATGGCTCTGCACCTTTTACGACTACTAAATCTCGATCAAAATCAGGAAGCGTTATGGCAAATACTTCGGTACTGGGCCAACTTATATCCCGGATACCTCTTTGATTTGTAAAAACCCTCGGCCGATTGACTTGAAAATCGTAGAACTCTTCAGGATCAATTTCGGCGATCAAATGGATGATGGCATTGTCATTAGTATTTTGCCAAGCAGCGAGGAGATGATCTAAAGCACCTGTTGCAGCCTCTGCCGCATCGTTCCAGCCAGAGAAAGCCACAATCATTACTGGATTTCGTAAGGTAGGTATCTGAAGTATCTCCACATCAACAAACCTTACGGTAACCTTCCGCAAGTGACTAACCCTACAAATCCCAGCTTTTTTGATGCAGTCTTCTTTGATATGGATGGACTGTTAGTTGATTCGGAACCCTTGTGGTTGGAGTCGGAGTCTGAGATTACGGGAGCATTTGGTTATAAATGGTCGGATGCCGATCAAGTTGCCTGTCTTGGCGGTCCGCTTACCCGAGTGGGTGAATACATGTTTGAACGGTGCAACCATCAAGAATCCCCATCATATTTCACACAAAAACTTATAGATGTTCAATGCGCGAAACTGCTTGGAAATACCCCGCTTATGCCTGGGGTGATGGAGTTAGTTCGCCAGTTGCAAGATGAAGGCATCCCAACTGCTTTGGTATCTGCAAGTCCAAGAAATATTGTCGATGCCGTTCTTGAAAACCTAGGGGGGAGCCCGTTTCCCTTTTCAATAAGCAGTGATGATGTAGTTAATACCAAACCACATCCAGATGCATATCTCTTAGCTGCTAAAAAAATTGGTGCGCAAATATCACACTCCCTAATATTCGAAGACTCTCTAACGGGGGTATCGGCGGCCAAAGCCAGCGGCGCGTGGCTTATAGCGGTGCCACATTTGGTCGTTGTTGCTGAAAGTGAGCGTGTTCGCAGCATCAAATCACTTGAACAGTTATCTTTTTCAAAACTTCAAAAGCTTTTTTATGATTTCAGCGTAGATATTTAGGATACATGCGCTGGGCAGATTGTTTTAAAGAAGCACCAATCACAAAGCCTGCTTGGTTTAGTTGGCCAATAATTCTTCTCTATTGATATAAAAATCTCGTCAGCCGTGCGATGTAAGAATTTTTCTGCAGACTCAAGATCGGCCAATGTCGGATTACTCTTGACTAACTTTCCATCACCCAGATACATCAATTGCAGTAAGCGAGGGAGTACTCCCGTAGATTTCCAGTAGAGCAGAGCATAGACACGGAGTTGAAAGAGAGCTTTTTCCTCCCAACCAGGTTTTGGAGATTTCCCCGTCTTGTAATCAACAATGCGCACTTCTCCAGTGAGTGCGATATCGAGGCGATCAACATAGCCATGAAGATAGACGTTTTCCTCAAAATCATTTTCCAGATGCATCTCGCGATGGGTCGCCTCGAAGGTTGTTGGTTGTTCTAGTGTGAAATAGACCTTGAGCAATGCAGAGGCTCTATCTAGCCACTCTTTTTCATTGGAGACCATAGCGAGTAGTTCGGGTTTGGCCTCTAACTGAGCTTGCCATCTAGAAGGCAGTAACTCTATGGCTGTGGCAGGAGTTCGCTCGCTTGCAATACTTTCGAAGAGGTCATGAAGCACTGTGTGAACCAGAGTGCCTCGCTCTGCATCAAGGCTGGGCGGCTGGGGAAGCCGATCTATCGAACGATACTTATATAGTTGCGGGCAGTTGTTGTAATCATTGACGCTACTAGGCGATAGCCGAAGTCTGGAATCTGTACTCACGTTAGGCAAGATACTCGCATCTGCGCAAATATTTTCGCCTAAGATACTCCCGTGTCGAACTTAGGATATTTCGCAATCGGTGATCGTATTCAATTGACCGACCCCAAAGGCAAGTTGTATAGCTTTACTATTGTCGCCGGGAAAGAGTGGCACACTCACAAGGGGTGGATTTCCCATGACGATTTGGTCGGAATGCCGGAAGGCTCTGTAGTAAGCACCACCGCGGGCCTTAAATTCACCGCCTTTAAACCTCTACTAGCAGATTACGTCCTAACGATGCCTCGAGGCGCCACCATCGTCTATCCAAAAGATGCGGCGATGATCCTCGGTTTGGCAGATATTTACCCAGGGGCTCGAGTGCTAGAGGCAGGTGTCGGAAGCGGCGCGCTGACAATCTCACTTCTTCGCGCTGTGGGGGATGGCGGATCTGTTCATTCAGTTGAGCGTCGCGCCGACTTTGCCGAGAATGCCAGATCAAATATTGAAAACTATTTTGGATCGGCACCTGCTAACTGGAGATTAACCGTTGGAGATTTACAGGAGCAGGAAGTATCTGATGATTACGATCGAGTTATCTTAGACATGCTCGCCCCTTGGGAGTGCGTGGATTTAGCTGCACGCGCACTTCGTCCGGGAGGTGTCTTTATGGCCTACGTTGCAACAACAACGCAGTTGTCGGTGACAGCCGAAGCTATGAAGGCCGATGGGCGATTTACTGAACCGGAGAGTTCGGAGACGATTGTGCGCGGATGGCATCATGAGGGTTTAGCTGTACGTCCCCAACAGCGCATGATTGGTCACACAGGTTTTCTCATTCAATCGCGTCGAATGGCCCCCGGAGTTGAAGTACTAGCTCGTCGTCGTCGACCTGCAAAAGGGGCATACGGTGTCTCGGAAGATTGAAAGGTTAATCAATCTAACTATCGCCTTACTCGCCACCAAAAGATATCTAACCAAGAGTGAGATTTTTCGCTCGGTAGATGGATACGAGGGGAGTGAAGAAACTAAAGAGCGAATGTTTGAACGTGACAAAGATGATCTTCGTAACCTAGGTGTTGCAATCGAGGTAGGTAGTTTTGATCCGGTTTTCGAGGATGAAGCGGGTTATCGCATTAAACCGGAAAAGTATTCGCTCGATCTTGGCGAACTTTCTGGGGTTCAGATCGCTCTACTCTCATTAGCCGCCGAAGCGTGGAGAGGCGCTGCACTCGATGCACCTGCACATAACGCTCTGACAAAACTTCGCTCAGTCGGAGTGGAGTCAGATTTGGATGCACTACCTGCAATAGCTCCTCGTTTTAATCCCGCGCACAAGGACTTTCAAATTATTACAAACGCCATATCCAAGCGTGCGCGCATAAGTTTTTCTTATGTTTCCTCAAACTTAGAGATTCAGCTGCGAACTATCGAGCCATTTGCAATCGCTACCAGGGATTCTTTCTGGTATCTGGCCGGCAACGATGTCGAGAAATCCCAGACACGTAGTTTTAGACTAGATCGCATAGAGGGAGACATTTCTATCTCTAAAGCAAATCAAGGATATGAGATTCCAGATGGTTTTGACCTCTTTGCCCACTTTGAAAGTCAAGAGTTACCTGAGATCGCGACAGTAGATCTGCGAAAGGGTAAAGCTCAACTACTTCGCACCAGCGCATTAACAACGTCAGATATGGGCGAGTGGGATCGGATCACGACGCGGTATATCGATGCTGAGAGATTTATAGAGCTTGTGCTTTGGCATGGTGAAGATGCTTTAATAATCGAGCCTGAGAGTTTGAAAAAACAGATTATCGCGAAGCTTAATGAGATTGTTGCACGCCATGTCTAAGCCTGTACAAACTCCACTTGGGCGTACCGCCAGACTTTTAGATCTTGTACCATTTTTAGCTTCGCATCAAGGGATAGAGCTTAAGGCTTTAAGCGATAATTTCAATGTCACTGAGTCTCAAATGGTTGCAGATTTAACTACTCTATGGATGTGCGGACTACCGGGTTATACGCCGCTAGAGCTCATGGATTTATCATTTGAATCAGGATTTGTAACGATACACAATGCCGAAACTCTCTCTAATCCTCGTGCTCTCAACGATGAGGAGATTATCGCTCTCTTGCTAGGCCTGGATATCGTAATGGCATCCCTTCCAAGTGATCGCAACGATCTTAAACTGCTCGCAGTCGACTTGATAAAGCAACTTTCAATTCGAAGTTCGATTCCATCAAAGATGAGCGCGGTTCCTGCGACTCCAGGTTCAGTACGCGCAATAATCGAGAGCTCGCTAATAGAAAAAAGAGGAGTAGAGATTCTCTACCATTCTTCTTATTCGGATGAAATTTCAAGGCGCATTGTCATTCCAATCGAACTACGCCAAGAGAATGGATTTGAATATCTATGGGGAGTGTGCCAAAGCGCTCACGCTTTGCGCAGTTTTCGACTGGACCGAATTCAAGAGGCGGTAGTCAAATCGACGAGTATCGACGCAGTCCCTGTGACCGCAACTGAACCGAGCCAGGGGATTTCTTACACAATTCACGCCCACTCTAGACCGAGGCAGGTAATCGAGAGGTTCGCCATAAATAAAGAGGCGTTCACAGCAAATCTGCAGGTCGTCTCATTTTCCACAGAGTGGATTAAACGTTCTGTTTTAGCATCGGCAGGCAGCGTAGAGGTGGTTGAACCTCCCACCATTCGTAGCGAAATCCTACATTCGGCGCAATCTCTACTCGCTCGCTACCAGGGGCGTTAAATTCCCCTACCCATTGGCGAGGGCTCTGCGGTAGCCTTTCCCCATTCGATTTCGCATACGTCAAAAAGGGAGTTCACCTCATGTTTCTGAAAGAGCCAAGTCATATCCTGATTCTCTTAATTGTCGTACTCATACTCTTCGGCGCAAAGCGCCTCCCAGATTCTGCTCGCTCACTTGGTCGCTCAATGCGTATTTTTAAGAGTGAGATAAAGGAGATGAATACTGAGGAAAAAAAGAGTGAGGGCGAAACAACTCCCGAGAAGTAGTTACTCATGGCGTCCATTTCAGACGCACGGATGCCCTTGCTTGATCATCTTCGCGAACTCAGGAAGAGGGTTTTCCGCGCAGCTATCGTGATAGTTCTTGCATCCTTTGTTGGATGGTATTTCTATAATCCAATTATCACTCAGTTGGCTCTGCCGGTTTGCGATCTTAAAGCGGCACAAAGCGCTGGGGCGACGCATTGCGGTTCGCTCTATATCAACGGTGTTCTTGGTCCGCTTAATCTGCAAATCAAGGTCGCACTCCTTGCTGGTGTAATTCTTTCGGCACCTCTGTGGCTTTATCAACTCTGGGCATTCATCGCTCCCGGTCTACACCGTAAAGAGAAGCGAAACTCAGTCCTGTTCTTAGTTAGCGCAACACCTTTTTTCGCAATTGGTGCGACTTTAGGCTATCTCGTGCTCCCCATTGCTATAAAAGTTCTTTTCGGTTTTACACCTAACGCGCTTTCCAACTTGGTGAAGTTCGATGACTACTTGGATTTTGTCATGCGCATTATTTTGCTCTTTGGCCTAGCCTTTGAACTTCCGATTTTTCTCGTGACTTTTAATCTCATTGGTTTTCTGCGGGGAGAGACCATACTTCGACCTTGGCGAATTTGGATCTTCTCCATCGTTCTCTTTACCGCAGCATTCACCCCAACGGCAGACCCATTTACTATGGCGCTTTTAGCAGTTCCCTTGTGCCTTCTTTACTTTATGGCTGGAGGAATCGCCATATTGGTCGATAAGCGCCGCGATAAACGTTCCTCTCTCATTCAAACCGGTGTTTCAACTATCGAGGCAGCAACACCTATAGAGTGATTGAGCGATAAGGTCGCCTTATGTGGGCGCTAGTTATAAATCCAACCTCTGGTGGCGGGCGAGGTGCATCTATCGGGCGACATGTTGCAGGATTCTTAAGCGCGCGCGGAGTTGAGCACGAGATAGTCTCTGGTGATTCAGCGATATCTCTCATCAAACACCTATCGATTTTCATTGCAAAGCACCCTCAATGCCAGGGCGTCATCTCTGTCGGTGGAGATGGATTAGCTCACGTCGTACTCCAAAAGACGACGCCGGCCCAGATTCCTTTAGCTGTTATTCCTGCCGGTACCGGTAATGATTTTGTACGAACCCTTGGGTGGTCACTAGATTCAATTGATCCGTATCTGGAGTCAATCATCTCGACATCACCGCAGAGTATGGACTTAGGGTTAGTAGATGGCGAGTGGTTTGGAGCAATTTTATCAACAGGCTTTGATTCGATTGTAAATGAAAAGGCCAACACAATGTCTTGGCCAAAAGGCCCGATGAAATATAATGTCGCAATAGCGATCGAACTGCCACGTTTCTCACCTCGGCATTACGAAATAACTTTAGATGATCGCACAATATCTACCCAGGCAATGCTTATCGCTATATCGAATGGGCGCTCCTATGGAGGCGGGATGCTTGTGTGTCCGGATGCTGATATAAATGATGGATATTTTGATGTCATGGTCTTGCACCCAGTATCAAAACTTGAATTCTTGAAAGTCTTTCCGCGTGTTTTTAAAGGAACCCACGTGACACACCCTGCAGTTGAAATTGTTCGAAGTAAAACCGTGAGCATTAAAGCCGAAGCCGTCGCTTATGCAGACGGTGAACGAATCGGCCCACTCCCAATCACCGCAGAATGTATTCCCGGAGTTATGCAGACGTGGATTCCATGAGCACGCCCGCCGAAGCCTATGCAGCAGCTAAAGTTCGAGGTGCTCATCCTGTAACGCAGGAATTCCTCGCTACTTTCGATTTTGAATTTGATCCATTTCAAATCGCTGCCTGCCACGCCGTCGAAGAGGGGAGTGGTGTACTTGTTGCAGCACCGACGGGTGCTGGAAAAACTGTAGTGGGAGAGTTCGCAGCATATTTTGCGATTAATTTGGGCAAGAAGTGTTTTTACACAACCCCGATTAAAGCTTTGTCCAATCAGAAGTACTCTGAGTTTGTAGCAAAGTTTGGTACGGACAAGGTCGGATTGCTCACTGGCGATACGAGTATCAACGCTGAGGCCGATATTTTGGTGATGACAACCGAAGTTCTTCGCAACATGTTATATGCCGGCTCATCAACTCTTACCAATCTGGGCTATGTAGTCATGGATGAAGTTCACTACCTGGCCGATAAATTTCGAGGCGCCGTTTGGGAGGAAGTACTTATCCATCTGATGGAAAGCGTTCAAGTTATCTCTCTCTCTGCCACCGTTTCCAACGCCGAAGAGTTTGGTGAGTGGCTTGGAGAGGTTCGCGGAAATACAACGGTTATAGTGAGCGAAATAAGACCGATTCCGTTGTATCAACATGTTCTAATCGGCAACCGCATGATGGATCTCTTCGAGCGTCCCGGGCAGATTAATCCGGAGATTTTGCAGCGCGAGCGTGAAGCGATGCGTAAATCTTCGATGGATAGGCATCGTAGAGGGCGATATAGCGAACCCAAAGAGCGCTTATCGCGTGCGGACATAGTTGAGAAACTACAACGGGAAAATATGCTTCCAGCGATTACATTTATATTCTCAAGGGTCGGTTGTGATGCCGCAGTAAAGCAGTGCCTTGCAGCAGGCATCCGTTTAACCTCACCTGAAGAGCGAGTCGAAATAAAAACCACTGCTCTAAAATATATTTCAAACATTTCAACTGAGGATCTGGAGGTCCTAGGTTTTAATGAGTGGTTAACTGCCCTAGAGCGTGGAATTGCCGCCCATCATGCTGGGCTACTCCCAAGTTTTAAAGGTGCGGTAGAAGACTTGTTCCAACGTGGCCTGGTGAAGGCGGTGTTTGCCACGGAAACTTTGGCGCTCGGGATTAACATGCCTGCCCGTACCGTTGTTTTAGAAAAGCTCATGAAGTTCAATGGCGAGGCACACGTTCCTATTACGCCGGGGGAGTACACCCAACTAACTGGTCGAGCTGGTCGCCGTGGAATCGATATTGAGGGCAATGCAGTTATCCAATGGTCGCCAACAGTTGATTCAGCAGCTGCAGCCGGACTTGCTTCAACTCGTACCTATCCACTTCGTTCATCTTTTACCCCCTCATATAACATGTCGATAAATCTCATCGCACGTTTTGGTAAAGAACGTGCAAGGAGATCGCTCGAATCATCATTTGCCCAATTCCAAGCCGATCGTGCCGTTGTTGGACTTTCCAGGCAGATTCGCAAAAATGAAGTTGCCATTGAAGAGATTCTGATCAATGCGCAGTGCCACTTGGGTGACTTTATCGACTACGCCAGCATTCGCCGCGAAATCAAAGAGGTAGAGGTTCTTCTTAGTCGGCGTGATCAAAAGAAAAGTTTTGATAATCGTCAACGCTCCCGCTTGGAGAGTGATTTAAGCGATCTTCGTAAATCGATGCGCAGCCACAGTTGTCATAGTTGTAATGAGCGCGAAGACCATGCTCGTTTTGCCGAACGCGCTGGACGCCTCAACCGTGAAAACGAGGGGTTACGTAATCGCGTTGAAAGCCGTACGAATGTTATTGCAAAGACTTTCGATCAAATATGTCAGGTATTACATCATTTAAACTATATCGAGGGTGAAAAACCAACGCCTCAAGGAAAGATTCTGACAAAAATCTATGCCGAGTCTGATTTACTTTTAACTGAGTCGATTCGCTGCGGGCTTTTCGACGAACTCACTGCAAATGAACTCCTATCAATCGCATCATGCATGATCTTTGAGACGAGGTCGATCGAAAAGCAGGCACCAAAGATGCCAAGTCCAAAAGTTTCCAACGCTCTTGCCGAAGTTATCTCAATTTGGGCACAGCTTGAGGAGATAGAGACGCAATACGGAGTCAAAACTCAACGAGAGCCCGATGCTGGTTTTTGTTGGATTTCCTATAAATGGGCAAGCGGTGGCTCACTTCAAAGTGTCCTTAAAGGCAGTGACATGTCGGTCGGTGATTTCGTTCGTACAACTAAACAGTTAATCGATCTTTTGAATCAGATAGCGGGCGCAAGTGAAAAACTGCGCCCAGTCTGTAGAGACGCCGTCAAACGAATTGATCGTGGGGTAGTTTCCTACCTTATGGGAGAAATATGACGCTAATGCTTTTAGATAGTGCCTCGCTTTGGTACCGCGCATATTATGGAATGCCAGATACTTTAGTTGCACCCGATGGCACGCCAGTAAATGCGATCCGTGGCTATATCGATATGACTGCGCGATTGATGAGTATCTATAAGCCCAATCGCATCGTTGCCTGTTTGGATGGTGATTGGCGACCAACATGGCGTGTGGAGTTATTTCCTGACTACAAAGCTAATCGCTTAGAGGAGGAAGGCGATGAAGAGGAAGAGCCTGAAACTCTCACACCCCAGATTCCAATTCTTTTAGACCTACTTGATCTCTTTGGGATACCAGTTGTCGGCGTAGATGATTTTGAGGCCGATGATGTAATGGCTACATATGCCGAGGTGGAAAAGGGACCAATTAGAATCGTTACAGGTGACCGTGATCTTTTCCAAATGGTTGATGATAAACGTGATATCAAAGTGGTTTATTTAGCTAAGGGAATATCGGCCCATGATTTAGTCGATATAAAGTATGTTTCAGATAAGTATCAAATTCCGGGGGAGAGGTATGCCCTCTTTGCAATGTTTCGCGGAGATCCATCCGATGGTCTACCTGGAGTTCGTGGCATAGGAGAAAAAGGGGCGGCGCTCATCGTCAATAATTTTGCAACTGTAGATGAAGTGCTAGCCGGAGCCCATGCCGGACATGATGCCTTGCCAGCGGCGTTAGCTAAAAAGATTATCGCCGGCACTGATTACCTCAAGATAGCGCCAACAGTTGTGCAAGTGGCCAGAAATGTTGCATTGCCTCAAGTGGATTTATCGATGCCAAAGGCACCTGCAGATCTTTCAGAGATTTATCGGTTTAAGGAGCGCTATGGACTGGGTGCCAGCGTTGATCGTTTGATCAGTGCACTCGGTTGGTAAATCTACTTCTAACTATTACAAGCGGGGCGTTATTAAGCGCAGCTTTCGCTCCTTATTCGATCTGGTATATGGCCCCTTTAGCAATTGCATTGCATATGCAGATTTTGAAGAATAGTTCTCGACCTTTTCTTAACTCATTTATTTTCGCACTTAGTTTCAACGCCATCGCCCTGCATTGGACCAGTATTTACGTAGGTTCTACGCCGTGGATTATCCTCGCCATTGGTCAAGCCGGGTTTTTTATCCCTTTAGGCTTTGTAAAGAAGTACTCGATAGCGTTTTACCCTTTGATATTTCTCATTCTTGAGCAGATTCGGGGGAGTTTCCCTTTTTCAGGTTTTGGTTGGCTGCGCATCGCCTATTCACAGGCCGATTCACCATATCGAGAGATTGCTGCCTTCGGTGGGGCAGCGGGACTAAGTGCGATAACTCTTTCAATTTCTTTAGTGTTATTTTCAATATTGCAAAAACGTTTAGCAATATTGCCTTTATTGCCGCTACTGCTTCTGTTCATTCCGCTAAATATACAAAGCATTGGAACTGTCAAAGTATTGATGGTTCAAGGCGATGTACCTCAGTTAGGTTTGGATTTTAATTCCAGAGCTACTCAAGTTTTTTACAATCATGTAGAGGAAACAAATAAAGCTTTACAATTAAATGGCGATGTCGACTTCATATTGTGGCCAGAAAATGCCGTTGATGTAGATCCATTCACCAACCAAGAGCTTTCGAAAACACTCGACTCTTTCGAACAACCACTGATTGTCGGTGCAGTTATTCGTCAAAACAATGAGCTTCAAAATGCTTCGATATTTTGGGGGAAAAGCGAGAAGAATATCTATGTAAAGCAGCACTTAACCCCCTTTGGCGAATACATTCCATTGAGGGCGCTAGCTGAAAAGATATCTCCATTTACTGATTCAGTTCAAGACTTCTCACCCGGTGATATATCGACAATATTTTCAATTGAAAGCGCCAAAATTGCACCAATTATCTGCTTTGAGCTCATCGATGATCAGATTCTTCACGATGCGGCAATCTCATCAAATCTGATAGTTGTACAAACAAATAGCGCAACATTTGGCAGATCGGCAGAGACTGACCAGCAGTTAGCGATTTCTAGAGTCCGAGCTATTGAGCATGGAAGAAATATTCTCTCGGTGTCGACAACTGGAATATCGGCACAGATTGATTACACCGGAAAAGTTCTTCAACGTACACAAATACACGTTCCGGCACATCTATTTGCCGAGCCAGAGTTGATAACCTCTAAAACGCCCAGAGATAGCGCTGGCGATTGGGCCTTTGTCGCCACATTGCTATGGCTTTTAATGCT